>CAUPNJ010000033.1:0-5950 GCA_963512515.1 uncultured Candidatus Saccharibacteria bacterium
CTGGGTCGGCAGGATTCGAACCTGCGCATGACGGGACCAAAACCCGTTGCCTTACCACTTGGCGACGACCCAATGTCCCACCTATTTTAGCACAAATTTCAACTTTCGCCAATTAAGCTTTCTAGATAAGCTTCTATAAATCCATCAATTTTACCGTTCAGCACCGCCTCCACATCGATCTCCTCATATTTAGTACGTGTGTCTTTAACTAATTTATAAGGGTGCAACACGTAATTTCTAATTTGTTGACCCCATTTTGCCGATTCTCCCGACCTTAACTCGCTAATTGACTCTGCCTGTTGTTCTTGTTGCATCTGCACCAATTTTCCTCGCAAAATCTCCATCGCCTTTTCTCGATTTTGCAATTGTGAACGTTCGTTTTGAATTGCCACTACCGTGCCGGTTGGTAAGTGTGTAATTCGCACGGCCGAATCAGTAGTATTCACCGACTGACCACCATGTCCACCAGCACGATACACGTCAATTCTTAAATCTTTATCATCAATTTTCAAATCATCTTCCGTCTCTAACGCCGGCAAAATTTCGACCAACGCAAACGAAGTCTGACGCAAATTGTCTGCATTAAACGGAGAAAGCCTCACTAATCTATGTACGCCATGTTCACTTTTCAATAAACCATAAACATTCAAACCCTCAACTTCATAAACCGCAGTTTTGATACCAGCCTCTTCTCCTGTTACCTTCTCAACTAAATTTACGTTAAAATTTTTTTGATCAAAAAACCGTAAATACATTCGTTCTAGCATACCAGCCCAATCCATCGCTTCCGTTCCGCCCACCCCAGACGTTATGCGAATAATAGCATTTTTCGCATCAAACTCCCCCGTAAGGAGCAAAACTTTTTTCAGATTCAAAAATTCTGACTCCATCGCCGCCAGTTGCGATTCAACTTCAGTTAACAAATCTTGGTCGGCTACCGCCAAAATTTCGCCCAAGTCCGATACTTGAGATTTTAGCATTAACCATGGGTGCGTTTTATCTTTCAGTTTCACCAACTCAATATTTTTTGTTTTGGCCTGCTCTGGTGTTACCCAAATTTCAGGTTGCATCACCTCATCCTCTAGTTGAGAAATTTTAACCAAATCCTGCTCAATCGCCAATTTTTTCCATACCAATTCCAGTTCAATTCCTAAACTTTCCAGTCGCTTTCTCAAATCATTCATCACGATAAATTATATCACACCAACGATTATAAATCTGACGCTACCTCTAACACAAAACCTCCAAATATTTGAATCTTAATTATGTTTATGTTAATATCAAACTATGATTTTACTTGACCGCGTCAGCAAACGCTACGCCAATGATCCACATCCTGCTCTAGACAATGTTTCTATGCACATCGCCGCCAATGAATTTGTGTTTTTAGTCGGAAAATCTGGCGCCGGTAAGTCTACTTTGCTAAAAATGATCACTAAAGAAGAGTCTCCTGATAGTGGCAAAATTGTTATCGGTGGTATTGATTTGGACTATGTCAAAAAGCGCCACATCCCTCATTATCGTCGTCGCATTGGTGTAGTTTTTCAAGATTTTAAACTTCTTCCCACCCGCACCGTGTATGAAAATGTGGCTTTTGCTTTAGAAATTGCCGGTATGAGCAACCGCGACATCGCTAACACCGTACCAAAAGTACTCGACCTCGTAGGTCTTGCCGAAAAAGCCTATAAATTCCCAGATAATTTATCCGGCGGCGAAAGACAACGTGTCTCCATTGCTCGCTCCGTAGCACGTCAACCCAAAATCCTCATCGCCGATGAGCCTACTGGCAACCTCGACATCATGACCAGCAAAGAAATTATCGATTTATTACAAAAAATCAACGATTATGGTACCACCGTACTCGTCACCACCCACGACGCCAGCATCGTCAACCATCTTAAAAAACGTGTTATCACTCTAAAAGATGGCAAAATTGTTTCCGACCAAAAACAACGTGGCGTTTACCGACTTGACGGCAATAATGACGGCGTCAACATCCATCGTCCAGGTCATCTCAATTATTCAGACCAGATCAAAACAAACAGGAGGTTTGTCTAATGTCAGATTCCACTCAAATTCCTCACGGCGCTCGTAGTAAAAACCGTCTTCGCTTGATGTCGCAAGTGGGAGACCGACACTATTTGCGTAATCTGCGTCGCATCTTAAAATACGGCTTAGTCGGCTTTGGACGCAATGTCTGGCTCTCTATGACCGCTACTATCGTGATGTCTTTCGCGCTTCTAATTCTCTTTTTTACAGTTATTGCCAGCCTGATTTTGTCGTC
The DNA here is from genome assembly GCA_963512515.1 of uncultured Candidatus Saccharibacteria bacterium. Taxonomy (GTDB): domain Bacteria; phylum Patescibacteriota; class Saccharimonadia; order Saccharimonadales; family Saccharimonadaceae; genus Nanosyncoccus. Next base: position 2,285 of record CAUPNJ010000033.1, read on the forward strand.
AACTGCCGATGCTATGCGTGAAAAAATCGACATCACCATCTTTTTTAAACCTAGCACCAGCGCCAAAGTATTGAATGAAATGAAAGATACGGTAGCATCCGATCAAAATGTCAAATCCGTCAACGTCAACACCGCAGAACAGGAATACCAAAAACTAATTTCCGAAACCAAAACCAATCAAAATAAAGAATTACTCACGACTTTAGGCGACAAAGAAATGAGCGATATCATGATCAAGTCAATGCAATCCACCATGCGCATCAAGGCTCACGACCCTAGTGATCTAAAAAGCATCAAAAATATCGTTGATACCGACCCAGTATTTAAGAAAAATCTTGATCCAGTTAAAAAGCCTTCTTATAAGACCAACAATACCGCCATCAGCACCATCACTTCTTGGTCTAATATTGCCAAAAATGGTGGCTTAATTTTAAGCTCAATCTTTTTAGTCGTTTCCATACTGGTAATTTTCAACACTATTCGCATGGCAATTTACTCCCGTAGTGAAGAAATTTACATGGAAAAGCTGGTTGGCGCCGATAATCATTTCATTCGTGGACCGTTTCTAGTTGAAGCTATGTTTTGTGGTATGCTGGCTGGAATCATTTCTAGTGGGGTTGGTTATCTAATCTTCAATTTACTCGCCCCAAAACTCACATCTTACGGCATCGATGTTTCTATTGCAACTCAGATCCTAAACTCACCCAAAGCCGTCTTGGCAGTAGCAGTCATCATCTTTGCGGGCGTCTTCATTGGCCTAACTTCTTCTCGTCTCGCCGTCCACAAGTACCTCAAGAAAATCTAAACTTTACACTTATGCTTAAATATGCTACCATGAGCCCATGGGCAAAATAAAAACAAAAATTCCAACTAAAAACATTTCACGTACATTCCTGCTTATCTGTGCTTTTACTTTAATTTCTACAGGCAGCATATCTTTATTTAATCTCAATACCCCTACCGCCAAGGCCGATCGCTGCATTACCGAAGCTTGTAAGCGTGCTGCTGCTGCTGAGCAAGCCGCCATGCAAAAAGCCACCAACGCTACTGCCGCCGCCAATACTTTAGCCGGAGAAGTCAAGCGTATCGACGATCAAATCGCTATGTACGAAGCCAGCATCAAAGCTCAAGCTGCTCTAGCCGAAGATTTCAAAATCAAAATCAAGAAAAATCAACACCGTCTTGCCAGAGAACGAGCCGCCTTAGCCAGAGTTTTGTCTGACGCTCATTTCGAAGGTCAGCCAGAAGCTATCATAATTCTAGCTAAATCCAATTCCATCAGTGACTATGTAGAAGAACAATCTCGCGCTGATACCGTCAAAGAACAAGTCAGTCGTTCCGCCCAAATCGTTAAAAAAACCAAGGAGGAATTGGAAGAACAAAAGAAAGAAGTTGATCGCGCTATTGCTAACCAGAAGCTCCAACGTGATGCTGCTAACAATGAACGTTCTAAGCGCGAAAAGCTCATCAATGATTATCGTGACAAGGCCGACCAATACACTTCGGATGCTGCCAAAGCTCGCGCCGCTCGTATCGCTAATACCACTCGTGACATTCAAGCTCATAGTGGCGGAGGTAAAATTGTGGCCGGCGGAATCAATACCTACCCTTATGCCGGACGCTGTCCGCGCGACAATCTACTCTTCAGTAACGGCTGGGGCTACGGTTGCCAATGCGTTAGCTACACTGGCTGGAAAGTTTACGAACGTTGGGGTGTGTCCATTTCTTACTGGGGTGATGCAAAAAATTGGGCCCGCAAGGCGCGCTTCCTCGGCTACCGAGTAGATTACACTCCCTCAGTTCACACCGTAGCCGTAAATGAATACGGTACTTATGGCCACGTTATGTGGGTAGAAAAAGTTAACGGCAACGGCACAATTGACATTTCTGAATATAATTATGTTCAAGGTGATTTTAGTTATCGTACCAACGTCCCTACTTCTGGACTTCAATTTATCTACTTCAACTAAACCTTTCAACTTGTGCTAAAATAGATTCATGAAACAAAATTGGAAAGAAAAAAAGATAAATCTTGGCAACGCTATAATTATCGCTGCAGTTACTCTTATTTTAGGTTTAGGTATAGGCGCTAATTTCAAATACTTCAAAAAACAATTTGGCCCCTATCTCGGTACTCAAAAATCCACTTCATCTCTAGATTGGCAAGACCTAGATCGTGTTTATGAAGAACTTTCCGCTAATTATGATGGCACAATCGATGAATCTAAACTTATTGAAGGTGCTAAAAAAGGTTTGGTTGAATCGTTAGGTGATGAATATACCGCCTACATGGATGCGCCTACCACCAAAAAATTCCAAGCTTCGTTGCATGGAAAAGTCGGTGCTGGTGTTGGCATTGAAATGGCAATGCGCGGAAAATATGTTCGTATCGTTCGGACTCTTCCCAACAACCCCGCACGTAAAGCTGGTATTTTAGCTGGAGACATTATCTATAAAGTCAACGACGAAGAGGTTTGGAATAAAAAAGTCGACACTATCGCCACTAAAATACGTGGACAAGCCGGCACGAAAGTTAAACTCACTATCGTCCGTAACGACAAAACCTATGATTTTGAATTAACCCGTGAAGAAATTAATAACGTTTCTGCCGACGTCACTTATGATGGCAAAACCGCCATTATTATGGTTACGCGTTTTGATAACGACACTGGCACATTGGTGCAAAATTTTGCCAAAGAATTTGCCGAAAAGGGAATTGACAAAGTAATTTTAGATTTGCGTGGCAATGGTGGTGGTTATGTTTCTGCCGCCCGCGATCTTCTGTCTCTCTGGATTGATGGCCAAAAAGTTCTCGTCCAAAGATCCAAAAACAACGGGGGAAACACCATCTATGCCAATCGCGGACAAGCCATTTTAGCCAACACAAAAACCGTTGTCTTAGTAAACGGTACCAGCGCTTCTGCGTCCGAAATTGTCACTGGCGCCCTGCAAGATTACAAAAAAGCCACCATAGTCGGTGAAAAAACTTTTGGTAAAGGTGTCGTCCAAACCATGTTAGATTTAGATGCAGGTACCATGCTCAAAGTTACTACCGCACATTGGTACACTCCAAATGGCTCCTCAATTAACCATAAAGGCATTACCCCAGACCAAAAAGTTAAACGCTCTTTCGATGATATTAACTCAGATCGTGATCCACAAATGGACGCAGCAAAAAAGTTATAGTATGTCTATATTAAAAAAATCAACCAAAAGTCAACACTCTTCCTACCCAAAAATCACCATTTTTACTACCTCCAATTGTCCTTACTGTCATGCTTTAATGTACTGGCTCGATTCCAAACAAATACCTTACCAGGTCGTCGATGCTATAAATTCTCACAAAATCAAAACCGCCCCCACCGTCGTCATCGGACAAACCGAAATTACCGGGTTTAATCGTCCCGCCATTCAAAAAGCCCTCAAGGAGCATTCTCGTGCCCAAAACTAAACCGCCTTTGCTTTTCCTGCACGGTTTTCGTGGTGACTCTTCTGGTCTTCAAGAAATCATCGAGTTTTTGCCAAACCATGTGTCGTTTGCGCCAGATTTACCGCCCACCAATTATCAAACCTTAAAGCATTACGACGCTGATAATTATGCTGATTGGGTGGCAAATTATATCACCGCACAAAAACTAGAAAAACCCATCATTATTGGTCACTCCA
>CAUPNJ010000034.1:0-5949 GCA_963512515.1 uncultured Candidatus Saccharibacteria bacterium
CCACGACACCGGGCTTAAAAGGCCCGTGCTCTAACCTGCTGAGCTACCGACCCAAGACTGTTTGATTATACGCCAAAACTGAAAAAATATCAATAGTAATTCCCCCGCCTTTCGGCAGGGGAGATTGTGGACGGGGAAAGAGGGCGTCCCCAATTTTGTGGTGAAAGGGGGTAGCTATTGAGCGTTCGTTGTGTTGTGATTCCTTAACTTAACTGGTCTTGTGATACTGTCTCGATTATAGGAGAATTCATATGAAATGAGTAAATTTATGCCCCCTTTCACCACGAAAAAGAACTTGAGTAAAATGATTACTCAAGTTCATTCTAACATATAAACTAATTAATGTCAATAGTTTAATGGATTTAAATAAAAAACGTCCAGTTGGACGAATTTTTGTAACATCTAAATTGTGGTGGGCGATACAGGAGTCGAACCTGTGACCTCGTCTACGTCAAAGACGCGCTCTAGCCAACTGAGCTAACCGCCCGATACCTAAAATATTAACATAAATATGTATTAAAAACAATGAGTGTGTAGATAATTACTGCTTCTGACTGCGGCGACGCAAAACAAAGAGAGCCGAACAAGAAACCAGCGCAAAGATAATGAGCGAACTAACGATGGAGTCGACTCTAGAGAGACCGGCTTTGGATAGAAATGAGCCAGTGTTAGGAACATTGGGGATGATCGACGAGCTGGAGGTGTTAGGACAGGTGAGGACGGTTTGGACCGCTACCGGAGAGGCTAGCTTGTTGCCACTGGCGTCAAAGGCTGTTACTAAAACGGTGTAGGAGCCTGCTTTGGGGCAAAAATTAGCTAAGTTGATAGGCAAATTAGAAGTAGAACTACCGGCGACGGATTCCTTGCGAGCCGGAGAAAGCAAAGGTTTACCTTCGGGATCTAAAATTTGGATTTCGACATAGTCGGTATTTGCGTCTTTTTTGATGGTAATGCTCGGTTTTTGACCGGTAGGGTCCTGATTTAGGTTGACTGTGATGGGTACGTATTTGAAGGAGACGGAATCTTCTGAGACGCCATGACCAGAGACTTTGGCCTGCAGAATATATTCTCCGTAGCTTAAACCTAGTGCTTTTAAATCAATTTGCCAGTTATGAGTGCCGTTGGCGGATGAGGGAGTGAGGCTGAGTAGGTTTAGAGTGGTGGTAGTGCCGTGTTCATTTTTGTAGGACAAGGTGTAGCTGATGTTATTTGCATTTTGATATGACAATGAAACTGGTATGAGATGGCTGGGGATGGTTTGATGATCATGTGGCTTTTGGAGATTCGACAGAGAAGATAGACTGAGTACTTTGACGGTTAGATTAACATCGCTTGATGATGATTTGGCGCTGACCAGATTAGTTTGGTTGAAAAGAAAACCGATAGACAGCACTAGTAAGCTAAGACCTGTTAGGCCAAAGGCAGTTATTTTTTTCATTACTCACACTCATTTTTTTGTTTTTATTTGTTTATTTTTGAATCACCGCTAGACAATCAGCCTCGACTTCTGATTACGGCGTTTCTTGATTAGAATTGTAGTCCAAACGACAAAGGTTGTCAAGAGCGTAAGCACAATAATTAAGACCGGCAGAGGCATAATCAGGACTAGTTTTGATACAGTTTTAGTTTTATCGAGAGCGGTCACTTTGCTGGTGACGTGGAAGAGGCCGAAGTGTGGTGTATTGTCCCAAGCCATATTTAATTTGCGAGAGGTCTCTGGTAAAACGTCAAAATCGTTAGTTTTTTCGTAAAGTTTACCTCCGAAAACTTTCTCTATAGTCAGCGAATGACGAGCGCCAAAATCGGTATTGCCGTTATTTTTGACTAAAGACTTGGTAGAAATATTGCCACCAGCAAGAAATCCTGGCAGGCTGATGTCTTTGATTTCTGAAATATCTTTGGTGTTACCGAGGGTGCGACCAAATATTACGACTCCGACACGAGATACCGTGCGAATACCAGAGGTATGGCTGTTGACTTCTGGCTCTGACTGGGCGAAAATGGTTGCATATTGACCGCCTTCAGGAATACTTTTAGGGGTGGATACTCTGTAGGTGATGGTTTGTTTTTCGCCGGGATTAATCGATCCGGCAAACTCTTTAGCAAAACTACCGTCGGATTGTTTGAAGGATAGCCAACGAGACAGTTGGGTGCGCTTGGTTTGAGAGGAGAAATTAAGGTCGTAATTTTCGTTGGTAACAGAATAGGGGGCGGCGTAGACCTTGTATTTGAAGGCTTTGGCACCGATGTTTTCAACGTTGAAATTATACTCTAGTGCATCATTGGGTTTCAGAGAAATACGGTTGGAGACAGGAGATACTTGTAGCCAGATAGCTGGTTTTTCTGACTGATTGGGTTTAGGTGCGGCAAAAACAGAACTACTTGAAGTAAAGATTAGGCTTAATCCACAGACTAGAGCTAAACTTAAAAATTTAAAACGTTTGAGCATGATTCCTCCTATGATTGAGTTTATTATATAGAGATTTATGGTAAAAATAAAGCATCTAAGCAACTTAGAGAGTTAATGTACGTATTTTTGATTAATATTGTGATGACGATGTCGAGAGATGAGCCAGAAAATTACCGCAAAAATGAACAAGATTGAAATAATAATGAGCCAAAACGGGATAATAAGGACTAGTTTTTTGGTCTGGCTCATTTCGTTTTCAACTTGGATTTTCTGCTCGACCCAGAAAATGCCGAGTTTGGGAGCTTCGTTCCAAACTTGGGATTGATAGAAAGTGGTCTCTGGGTAAAGTTCTTGGGTGGTGGGCTCATTTGAATTAGTATAGATAGTTTTTCCTCCTAGCAGAGAGCTAACCGTCAGAGTATACTTGGCGGTGGTGTCAACATTGCCGCAATTTTCGAGGCGAGAATTAACGCTAATTGGGGGAGTGAAGAATAGTGATGGGATTTTATTTTCGAGAATTTTAGCGCAAGACTTGGTTTTGCCACCGAGATTGGCTCGCAGAATTAGGCCGATGCGGCTGATGGCTTTGATGTTGCCTTTTGAGGCGCCATCGGAGGTGGCGGCCATGATGGCGACGTGTTGACTGCCAGAAGGAATGTTTTTGGGAACATGAATTGTGTAGTCAATTTTAACTTCAGTGTCAGATAAAAGACGACCTTTGGTCTGGCTGAAAGTGAACCATTTGTCGATGCGACTGTAATTTGTGGTTTTTTCAAATTCTTTGTCGTAATTTTCGTTTTTTACCTTAAAAGGCGTGGCGTAAATTTCGTAATTGAAAGGTCCAGTACCGACGTTTTGAACCTTAAAGGAGCCGTGGTAAGTTTGACCTGGGCTGAGCTTTTTAATCTGTTGTTTGGCGGGAGAAACCTGCAGGAAAACTTTGGGGCGCTGGGCGGCATGGCTGGGCTGAGTTAAAAAACCGAAAGAAATAAAAGCAGCCAGCAGGGCCGTAAAAATAAATTTTGAAAAATGTTTTTCCACTAAACCTCCTTTTGTATGGTTTTATTATACATGAGCGGCTTAAAAATGAAAAGCAAAATACCGCCCGTTTGGGGCGGTATTTCTCGGCTAAAAGCTAGGTTATTTAGCAGTAGCGGTGTAGGTGATGACGTCTTGGTAGGTACCAGAAGCCTGGTTGGAAGAAGTAGAGACGCCATAAGTCATGTCGGTCTGTGCTGAAGCCACAGGGGCGTTTGACTCGGTAACTAGCTGATCAGCGGAGGTAATGGCAGCACCACTTTGGAAGACCTTGTCGCCACCTTTGACGTTCCATGCAGCGGTACCGGCAGAGACGGTAGCAGCGGCTGGAATGGTATTAGTGCCACTTTTGAGGCTGGTGTCGGCGTCTTTATCTTTGACTTCGAGCTTGTAACCAGCGGCGTTGTTGGTGGAAACGGTTAGTTTGGTTTTAAGAGAAGAGCTATCGGCTTGGTTTGGAGCCATGGTAACCTGAGTCGTGTTTTGGTCTACCCCGAGAGAGATAGAGCTGTCGATATTGACTTTGACGGTAACGTCTTGGGTGCTGACAGCAAATGCACCAACCGGTAGAGCTGCTACACCTAAACCAGCGATAACGCCAAGCGCAGCAATGATTTTTGTGGATTTTGTCATTTTTGTTTCCTTTATTTTTATGTTTATGACCTTTATATTTCCATAATATATACTCTTAGTGCTTATGTCAATAGTTTTTTGAATATTTTTTGGCAAAGTTGGGGACGAAAAATTAGGTAATGGCGGTGGCGCTGTGATATAATGTGGATATGCGCCTGTGGTGAAATTGGTATACACGCTACCTTGAGGTGGTAGTGGCCGTAAGGCTGTGCTAGTTCGAGTCTAGTCAGGCGCACCAAGGGGAAAATGCACCAAGAACTTCGTTTCAAGTCTCAGTAAGTCTGAGATTTTTTGATAGACAATTAGAAATTACGGGGTGCGATTTTTGGTCTTGGGGTTGACGGCCCAAGAAGTAATATCATTGAACCGGTCGGTTGGGTAGGCAAGACGATTATCTTCGGAGAAAATACGAGAATTTTTGTGCGAATAATACGAAAGACTGGTTTGATAAATGCCGATTGCTGGCACGTCGTCAAGCCATTTTTTGAGCAGACGCTGATATTTGACCGACTGAGCTTGATGGTCAGAAGCATCGCGTGCACCCAGAATCAAATTATCTACTAAAGAATTACGATAATTGGAAAAATTTAAGCCCATCTGATTAGCTTGAGACGAATGAAAATAAGGAAACAGATCGGGCTCAGCCCCAAAATCAATTTCGTAAATTAGAATATCGTAAGCACGAGGTTTTAAAACCCCAAGCACAAACTCCTGATCAGGCTTGTGTACGCTAACTTTAGAATTAATACCGATACGTTTTAATTCTGCGGCAAATGAGTTTGCAACGGTGGGTAAATTACCGGATGAAACGGTAAAAATATTGAGGTTGTGGTCTTTGGGTAATTTAATTTTATCAACTTCGGTTTTGGCGGTGGCTACATCGAGTTCAGGCAAATCCGGAGTTTTTAGTTCAATTTGATTATTGGTAACTGGAAAATCAAGACGAGATTCCCCATTTAAGTTTTGTCGAATATTATTAATGTTGACCCCTTTGCGAATGGCTTGTCGTAAGGAGTGATTGCGTAAAATTTGACTGTCCAAATTGAAAAAAGCCAAAACACCACTGTTGAGAGCGGTGGCACGACGATTAAATTCTTTGTTGGTAATTTTGGTATCGATAGGAAGATCTGCCGTAGCGGTAACAGCGCTGGACTCGATGGCGTTTTTGATGCCTTCAAGATTTGGGTAGGCATGAAGGGAAAAACCGGCAAGATTAGGTTCGCCTTTAAAATAGTTTGGATTAGAGTTTAGATACACAATAGATTCTCCTTTGCCTCCAATGGTTTGTGGGCCGCCTTGGGGGGGGGGGGCTTTAAAGGTAAAAGGGCCAGACGTAACGGGTTTAGAATTAAATTGATGTTCGAGCAAACGTTCCGGCGCAACATTTTTTAGGATGTGTGCAGGCAGAATCGGAAAATCGAGGGCGGAAGGAAAGTTGGCAAAAGAAGCAGGAATAGTGAAACGGACTTCTCGATCTGAAATCTGCTCAACTTTAACATTATTAAGATTTGAAGAAAAGGCGGTGTTGAGGAGTTTACTCTGGATAAGATTTGTTGTAAAAATCACATCATTTGCTGTGATTGGGGTTCCGTCGGACCATTTTAAATTTGGTCTTAAAGTAACGGTCCAATTTTTACTTTCGGGGTCAGCTTTAATTGAATTAGCCAAACCAAGTCCAGTGTGTCCAGAAAAATCCACTTCTGTGAGGGTGGCGAAAGTGAGCTTACTAAAGGTTTTTTCTGAATTAGTAGTAGCAAAAAGTGGATTGAGCGAATTGATTTTACCGAGCGTGGCTTCGGTAAAAGTGCCGCCTGCTTCAAAAGAGTCACTGGCGTAAGAGCGAATGTACCAAAAAGCCTGAGTAATCG
>CAUPNJ010000035.1:0-5903 GCA_963512515.1 uncultured Candidatus Saccharibacteria bacterium
GAATCTTCTCTTAAGTGGTCAAATTGGCAAAAAAGTCATCAGTTCATTCAAAACTGGCTCGGACCAAACCCTAAAAAATCTGAACTTAAACAGCTAAAAGAACTCAAAATTCGTTGGAAACTTTCTCACGCCCTTGCCGTTGCGCGTTCCCATCAGTCCTTTAGGAAAAAGTTACAATACCTAAATCCAGGTCTCCTCATCTTGGCAGAAATCGCCAAGCACCTACGCCCCTAACTAAATTCCAACGTGCTATAATTAAGCAATGAAAAAAATCACCATTTTCTTTTTCGTGGGCTTATTTAACACCTTTGTTGATTTCGTCATCTACACCCTCGTCACTCTTATTTTTAATGTACCGGTCACTTTCGCTACCGTCATATCTGGCACCATCTCCTCTATCTCTACCTTCTTTACCCACGGCAAAATCACTTGGCAAAATCAAAATCTCAACAAATCCAGCTTTATTCGTTTTGCGATCTGGTGTTTAGTTATGGTCACCATGATTCGTCCTTTTGTGGCTTTCGTCGCCGAGCAGCTCACTCCTCTCTACCAATTCGCTTTCGCTCTCAGCTCCTTCCTCCATCTGCCATTTTCCTACAATTTTGTCAAAAATACTGGAATCTTTGTCATTATTGCCGCAGTTGTGATGATTTTAAATTTTGCCATCTACGAAAAAGTGGTCTTTAAACAAAAAGCCAAATCCTCCCCCTTGCCAAAATCAGAAAAATAAGCTATAATTAAACAGTTATTAATTAAATGAAACACTTTGCGCAGTTTTCCTGATAATCGGCGCGAAGTTAAGAGAAAGGAAAACATGTCAAAAAAACCAGACATGAAAGCTTTACTGGAAGCCGGTGCCCATTTTGGTCACAAAACCAGTCGTTGGCACCCTAAAATGGCGCCATACATTCATAGCAAACGCCAAGAGGCACATATCATCAACCTAGAAAAAACCGTCGAAGCTCTAGAGAAAACTCTGCCAGAACTTAGTAAAATCGTTGCAAATGGTGGCAAAATTCTCTTCGTTGGCACCAAAAAACAGATGAAAGAAGCTGTAAAAACCGCCGCTGAAGCGGTTAGCATGCCTTACGTCACTGTGCGTTGGGTTGGTGGCACTCTCACTAACGCTACTACTTTTGGTCGTCAAATTCAAAAACTCAAAGATCTTGAGCGCCGTATGAAATCTGGTGAACTTGAAGCTCGTTACTCCAAACTGGAAGTTCAACGCTTCCAAGAAGAAATCGACGCCATGAACGAACTTTACGGCGGCGTCAAAGATATGGACAAACAGCCTGCCGCTATCGTAATCGTAGATGCCATCGTTGACAAAAACGCCATTAAAGAGGCAAACAAACTAAAAATCCCGACTTTTGCCCTCTGCGATACTAATGTCGACCCTACTTCTGTGAAACATTGCATCCCAGCCAACGATGATTCTATCAAGGCTACTAGTCTAATTCTTAGCTACATCACCGAAGCTATCAAAGCTGGACAAAAACAAACTTCTCAAGCAAACTAACAAAAAAGGAGCCCTTTTATGGCAAAAATTGACATTGCTGAAATTAAAAAACTCAAAGAACTTTCGGGTGTTGGCCTAACTGACGCCAAAAACGCTTTAGTGGAAGCTGATGGTGATTTTGACAAAGCCCTCGAAGCTATGCGTAAAAAAGGTTTGACCAAAGCCGAAAAGCGCGGTGACCGCGAAACCCGCGAAGGTGTCATTGATTCTTATATTCACGACGGTCGCATTGGCGCTATCGTTGAAGTTAACTGTGAAACTAGTTTCGTAGCTAAAACCGATGAATTTAAAGATCTTGCTCACAAAATCGCTATGCAGGTTGCCTCAATGAATCCTCTTTACGTTTCTGCTGAAGATATTCCAGAAGAAGCCCGCACTGCTAAGCAAAAAGAACTTGAAGCCAACTTCAAAGGTCCAGAAAATATGAAAGAGCAAATTTTGGCCGGCCAAATCAAAAAAGCCTTTGCCGACAAAATTTTACTCGATCAACCCTACATTCTAAACGACAGCAAAACTGTAGCTGAATTTATTAAGGACAATATTGCCAAAACTGGCGAAAACATCTCCATCAAACAATTCAAGCGCATCGAGCTTGGTGTCACTGAGTAAAATTGCTTAAAATTTTCGAGACTATAAGCTTGGCCAAATAGCCTTGATAGGTTTTGAAAAAACAATATTTCCGAGACTATAAGCTTGGCCAAACGGCCTTGAGTGTGTCTCGGAAATATTTGTCTTTTTCAAAACCCCATAACCATCTAGCACTTTAACCCAAAATAAGTTATCATTAAACTAATAAACGGAGTGAATTATGTTTGATAGTAAAGAATATCGAGAACAAATGGAAAAAGCCCTGACTCGTTTTGGCGACGAAATGAAAAAAGTCCGCACTGGTCGCGCTCATCCAGATATGCTAGCCGGTATTAAAGCTGAAGTTTACGGTCAGTATATGCCCCTCAACCAAATCGCCAATATTACCACTAGCGACGCCACTATGCTGCTTGTCACTCCTTTTGATCCAGCTAATATTGCTAATATTAGCGCTTCAATTCGCGCCGATCAAGCTCTAGGTCTAAACCCATCTGATGATGGTCGTGTCATTCGCGTTCCTATTCCACCTCTCACCGAAGAGCGCCGCAAAGAAATTGCCAAAACCGCCAGTGCTAAAGTTGAGGAAGCTAAAATCGCCATTCGTAACGTCCGCGAAGATGCTCGAAAGGAAATCAAAACCGCTGACGATCTATCAGAAGACGTTAAAAAGCGTGCCGAAAAAGAAATCGACGAATTAACCAAGGATTTTACTACCAAAATTGACTCAGCTTTCAAGGCTAAAGAAGCCGAAATCATGCAAATCTAATCCTGTTATGTTAAAATAATCTTATGCAAATTTTTCTTGGTATTATTGTTGGATTCGTAGTTTTAACCCTTTTAGTAGTGGCGCATGAATTTGGACATTTTATTGCCGCTATCAAAAGTGGCGTCAAAGTCAACGAATTTGGCGTTGGCTTTCCGCCTCGCGCCATCGGCTGGATCAAAAAACAAGGCAAATGGACTAAACTACCCAAATCTGAATGGGGAAAACCACAAAAATCTTTAATTATTTCACTCAACTGGCTCCCTATTGGCGGCTTCTGCACCATGAACGGGGAATCAGACGCCGACACCAAACCCCACACTTTTGGCGCCACCACTTTCTGGCAAAAAACCAAAATTCTGTTTGGCGGAGTGATCGCTAACTGGTTAATTGGCTTTATTATTCTGACTATTTTAGCCTGGACTGGCATGCCTCTATTTTTGGAAAATCAATTTATGCCGGCTTCTGATGTAAGAATTACAACAAAACCAGTTGTCATCCAGAAAGTTCAGTCCAAGTCTCCCGCCGCCAAAGCTAAACTCAAACCAAACGACCAAATCCTTAAAGCCAATCGCACCGATATTGTGTTTAGCCAAGATCTGGTCAAATTCAATCAAAAACACGCCAACCAAACCGTCAAATACACTATTAAACGCGGTGAAAAAAATAAAACCCTTAAAATCAAACTAAATCCCAAAAACCATAAATCCAAACAGCTTCTCGGTGTCACCATGTCTCAAGCCGGTCAACCCTTGATGCGCACAACTTGGTCAGCTCCGATTGTTGGCGCCGTCACTACCGCTCAAATCACCAAAGAGACTTTTAAAGGTCTAGGCGATATGGTCTATAACCTCGGCTCTGGTCTGGCTAGTCAATTAAGTACCAGTGGCGCTACACGTAGTGCTGGTCGCGCCAATATCAAAAAAGCCGGCGATTCTGTCTCTGGTCCAGTTGGAATCATCGGCGTTATTTTTCCCGCCTTTACTGCTGCCGGTCCCACCAACCTCGCCTTCCTCGCCGCACTTATTTCTATTTCGCTAGCCTGTCTCAATGTCCTACCCATCCCCGCTCTTGACGGTGGCCGCTGGCTCCTGATCGTCATCTTCCGTCTCCGCGGCAAAAAACTTACTAAAGAAACCGAAAATCGCATCGTTTCACGCGCTTTCGTCGCCTTACTAGTTCTGATTGCGCTGATTACTATCTTAGATATCTCAAGGTTTATCAAATAATGTCTACCCATCCAAACATTAAATTACCGAACACTAAAATTGTTCGCTCCAACACTCTCCGGCAAAAAATTATTTTTTCCAGCTTTTTTATTATTTTCACCGGCTCAATTATTATTCTAAGCCAATTAGCGGTCGCTCTAATTTTTAAACTCCTTTTTCAAGACAAAATTTATCAAACTCCCTACATGGCCGCCCTGCAAGCCTCCAGCTACCTAGTCGCTCTACTCCTTTTGATCGTCTTGCCACATTTTTTCCTTCAAAAAACCAAAAAATTAGCTCCGAACTCCTTTTTCAGAAACCTCAAAACTTCTCTCGAAGAAATTGGTCTAAAAAACCTTCCAACTTGGACTGATATCGGTCTCGCGCCCATCGCTTTCATAGCTTACGTCTTTGTTTCTGGCTTTGTTACTAATTTTTTGTCCAATTTTGCTTGGTTCGACGCTAATCAAGCTCAAAACGTTGGCTTTTCAGCCTTATTTTCTACCAGCGACCGTATCATTGCTTTTGTTGCTCTTGCTCTTATCGCACCAATTGCCGAAGAGATCATCTTTCGCGGCTGGCTCTACGGCAAACTCCGTTCCAAACTGCATCTTTTGCCGGCAATTTTAGCAGTATCTATCTTATTTGGTTTTTTGCACGGTCAACTAAATGTCGGAGTTGACGTTTTTATCATGAGTCTGTTTGTTTGCTCCCAACGCGAAATCACTGGCACTATTCATAGTGGCATCTTGCTTCATATTATCAAAAATTCCTTCGCCTTTTTCATACTTTTCCAATCCTAAATCATTCTAGCTCCCCAAAAGTTTACCTAACCATCTGGTTTAATTCTGTAATTATGGTATAATGCAGCTATTATGAAACTAAGTCAATCTTTTTTAAAAACCCTGCGCAACGTCCCTAAAGACGAAACCGCACTCAATGCCAAACTGCTAATTCGAGCCGGCTACATTCATAAAGAAATGGCTGGTATTTATGATTTTCTCCCTTTAGGTTTAAGGGTGATGGAAAATATTCAAAACATCGTTCGCGAAGAGCTTAACGCGGCAGGCTGTGAAGAGCTGCTCTTGTCAACTTTACAACGCCCAGATCTCTGGTCTAAAACCAAACGTTGGGGTAAAGAGGGAATGGATATCTGGTTCACTACCGATCTAGCGGCTGGTGGAGAACTAGGCCTCGCCCCAACCCACGAAGAGCCAATCACCAACCTAATGAAAAACTATATCAGTAGTTATAAAGATCTGCCCGTCTGTGCCTACCAGTTCCAGAACAAATTTCGCAACGAATTAAGATCTAAGTCAGGTATCTTACGTACACGTGAATTTATCATGAAAGATCTCTACAGTTTTTGTCCCGATCGTGAGTCACATAACCAACTTTACGAAAAAATATCTGACGTCTACATGAAAATCTATGATCGTCTAGGCATAGGTGAGGACACTTACAAAACCTTTGCCTCTGGCGGCACCTTCTCAAAATACAGTTACGAATTTCAGACCATCACTCCCGTCGGCGAAGATGTCATTTGGCATAATCAGGATTATTCCATCGTACTAAACGAAGAAGTCTTTAACGACGAAGTCCTGGCTGATCTAGGCGCCAAGAAAAGCGATTTCACCTCTGATAACGCTTCCGAAGTAGGTAATATTTTCACCTTAGGCACCAAGTTCTCCGAACCGCTAGACCTAAAATACACCAACCAAAACGGCGAACGCCTACCTGTTTTTATGGGTTGTTATGGTATCGGTATTTCTCGCGTCATGGGAGTTATCGTTGAAAAATATGCCGACGAAAAAGGTATCATCTG
>CAUPNJ010000036.1:0-5851 GCA_963512515.1 uncultured Candidatus Saccharibacteria bacterium
GACCTTGACCTCATATGTTAGATATTATAGCAGAAAATTGGTCTAAGGTGAATTGACAGGGGTTGTTTGGGTTGTCTTAGCGGCGGGGTTGGTGTTGATGAGGGATTCTTCGGTTTCAGAAGCAATAATTTGAATATGGACGTGATTTTGGCCAGCAAAGAATAGGCCTTGACCAACGGGAAAATTGGAAAGACGTTTCTTTTCCTCTTCGGTAAGTTTGAAAACATCTGCCAACACATCGACGGCGGAACTAGATTGTTTAAGCAATAACTGCATGGACGAGTTAGTGACAATGGCTCGGCCGATTTTATTGGACATGAAATCTTCAACATCCTGTGTGATAGTGGTAAGACCAAGATAATATTTACGGGCGCGCTTAGCGAGCGAGAAGAGGAAGTTGGCGGAATCTTCATATTTCATTAATTGCCAAGCCTCATCCACGATTAACATGCGTTTTTTCTGCTCGGCACGAACGATATTCCAGATGTGGCTAAGGACAATATACATAGCAACTGGACGAATTTCATCTTCAAGATCACGAATATTAAAAACTACCATTTGGTTGTTGATGTTAATGTTTGACTGTTGAGAGAAAATGCCAGCAAACGTACCGGTAGTGTATTTACGTAAACGTTGAGCGAGGCCTGGTCCAGATCCGCCCATGTGTAAAAGGGTGTCGAAAAGATTACTGATGGTTGGAGGAGGAGATTGGTGAGTGAGAGGGTCGCTGGTAATACCGGCGCGAGCATAAGTATCGATTAGTGCTTGGTCTAAGTCGGCTTCTTCATTAGGAGAGAGACCGCCGGTGCCACCGAGCATTAAACGGAATAAACCATGCAAAGTGACTAAGTTGGCACGTAAAGCATCGGAAGCATCTTCTGAGTCTACGACTTTGGGCAGGTCAAATGGGTTAATACGAACGTCGGAGTTTAAAGAAAGACGCACGTAAGAACCACCAACGGCGTCACTAAGTTTTTGGTATTCGTTTTCTGGGTCGATGATAATAATGTCAGTGCCGAGCATCATTGAGCGAACAGCCTCTAATTTTACGGCGAAAGATTTACCAGCACCAGATTTGGCAAACACTAGCATATTAGCGTTTTCTAAAGAAAAACGATCGAAGATAACAAGGCCGTTGTTGTGCATATTGATGCCATACAAAATACCGTTTTCTTGAGTTAAATCGGCAGAAGTAAAGGGAAAACTAGTGGAAATTGCGCCAGTGTCCATGTTGCGACGAATTTTTAATTGGTCTTCACAGATCGGCATAGTAGAGTTCATGCCTTGTTCTTGTTGCGAGCTAGCAACTTTAGAAAATACCATTTGTTGTCCAAACATGGTTTCAATTTTGTGCTGAACAAAATTTAATTCATCAAGAGAATTAGCCCATAAGGTGACATAAAGCCCAAAACGGAAAAATTTTTCAGCTCCGACCTGAAGTTTATCACGAAGCTCCTCAGCGTCTTGGATGGCGGCATCGATTTCTGGGTCACGGATGCGACCTTTTTCTTGATTAACAGCAATGGAAGCTTCTAGTTGAGTAACTTTTTTGCGGAGATTTTTCATGACGACAGTAGTATCTACAGGATAAATATACATGGAAATATCAAGAACTTCATCGATGTTAATTAAGGACGATAACCATCCAGTATAGAGCGAACGAGGATAGCCATAAACATAAATTGTGCGTCCATATTTGGTACCGAGTCGAAAATAAGCGGAATGAATTTCAATGGAAGAGGGAGAGATTAGATCACGTAAAGTAGTGATTCCCTGTTCGAAGGCGCGCTGTATTTCGGCGTCTTCCATAGTTTGAGCTTGGATGGCTAATTCCGCGGCAGTGGGTTGAGTCTTGGGTTTTCGAAACATTTAGCGATCTCCTTTCTTGACGTAAGTGGTGGCTAGTTTATTAAAGTCAATAAATGGTTCTCGGACGGCGGTGTCGGGGTTATTGAAGTTGTAATAAAGTTCGCCAAGCTCTTTTGTGTTGAGCCGAATAGAATGAATACCCATTTGGAAGAGTCCAGAAATGACAGATTCAACGCGATTATTGATTTCGGTAACTGCTTTGTCATAAGTAGCTCGATCAATTTTGGTAACTTCTGGGGCTTTTGGACTGAAAGATTTGAAAAAACCTTTGGTGTTTTGGACAATTTTTTCAGCGTCGGGACTACTATAATAAGGGATAATAATGAAGAAAGACTTATCCATGATGTTGGCTTCTTGAGACAGAATGTCTACGAAATTGATATAGTCATCCATCAAAACGCCAAGCAACATATTGTCATTGTTACGACGAATATCGGAAAGTTTTTCGAGATAAGGGCCGATATCGACGCGCTGAGAGCGAACTAGAATTTGAATAGAAAAGTCTAAGGAGTTAAGGAAGCTTTGGTAGGAATATTCGACACCTTCGCGTTCATTAGAGGACATGAGGTCAAAGTTTATCGATTTACAGGCGACAACAGCGCGAAAAGAACCGTCTTTCATGATAGCGAGACCGTCACGTAGTTCGGAAATTAGGAGAGTCGATTGGGTGGAGGTGGCAGTATCTTTGCTAGGGGCGGGATTTGTGAGAGGAGAGTTAGGGGTAATAGCGGGAGTGGGAGTGGAAATAGGAGGAGTGGCTGGAGCGGGTTGAGGTTGTGGGTTGGTTAAGGCGGGATTTTGATTTAAATAAGGGTTAGTTTGGGGTGGAGCGGTGGGGCTAGTGGGGGCAATAAAAGGACTGGTAAGATTAGGGTTAGTTTGAGGGTTTTGGTTTTGAGGGTTCATAGATTTGCTCCGTTATTTTGATTCTGAATGCGATTGGCTTGATTTTGGATGGTTTGGATAGAATAAGCGGGATTATTGGCAAGGTTGACAAAATTGGTGCGACTTGTGTCTGGATTGGGAGCCATAGTACTTAGATTGGTCTTATGATTTTGAATGGAAGCATTTTGGGTTTGAATTAAAGCTTGATTATCGATAGCGGAGCGCATTTCCGAAACAACATTGGCATGTTTAGTGGTTTGATTATTTATAATCATTTGATTGATAGGAGATGATTTGTTGATGTCAAGCATATCAGAAACACTGTTAGCTTCGGCTAAATATTCATCACGAACGGAAGAGTTGTTTTTGATGGATCTGCCTTCAGTGTCAATTAAGTCGGCAAGAAAAGAGAGACGATGACTGGCTTCTTCTTCGGTAATGTCGCGAGTGCGAACTTTTTCGGTTTGTTTAGGAGCGGTGATTTGAATGGTAGATTCTCTTTGGCCAGCGGTCCAAAAACGTTTACGTGGTTTGAGATAAAAATTAATAACTGCAGCTAAATAGGTTTCCATAGGTTGATCTTTCTTGAGTGGAAGCGCTAAGATGAGAAAAAGGATGGCGAGAGGAATGGGAAAAACTACTAAAAGTGGAAAGAGTTGAAAAAGACCCCAAGCGGCGGCAATGCAGCAACAAGCTATCACCAAGTAAATAAATTGGCGAAAACTAAATGGACCAAGAAGTTTATCCTCGGCCTCAACGTCTTGAGGAACCTTATGTTCAGCCATACTTATATTTTAACATAAAAGCTATATAAATATGAGAGGAAATGAATTTATAATCCAAGGATATTGCGAAGTTTTGGTACCATAAGGTTGAGGGAGCTAGGATCACCTTGACGCAATTGGTCAATATTGCCGTTTTCTTGGCAGATTCTACGGAATTCGTTTTCTGCAGCGGTCTCGTCTCCAAGTTCGTGAGTAAATTTGGTAAAGATAGCACTGAAAGTATCGCTTTTCATATTGGCGAGTAGGTGTGGCTTTAGTCCACGGAGATACTGTTTGGTAATATTCATAGTTTCTTGTGAGTGATGATCATCGGGATTAGGTAGATATTTACGATGGGTTTTATCGTATTTAAGTCCGGTCATTTGTTTCATGATACTAACAATAGGTTCACTACCAGAGGCAAAACTACCAAGATCGGTGGTCCACTGTGGAAGAATGGCGCCATAAACGTTCATGCGGCTTTCTTCGTCCTGAAGGTATTTATTGGTGAGATAATCTAAGCTGTCGGTAGCGGTGCGGTCCATACCGGTCCAAGAAGTACCATTGAGAAGGTCGTCGTAGCGGAATTTGGTTTGATAGTCGGAGCCATCTTCTTTGACTTCAGTAAGGTGAACTTGATTACCATTAGCATCAACGACAATATCATCAATCTTACCAGTAAGCAGCTGTTTCATGGTGACAGCTTGAGTTTTGCGACTACCATTAGCGTAGGCACCGGTTTCTACAAAGATAAACTTACCAAGACGACCAAGGCTGGGGTCAGCATTTTTCATACCCATAAGGTTTTGGGCGATAGAACGACAGGCGTCAGTACCAAGCAATAATTTACCTTGACTCATAAATTCGTCCATACCTTTGGTAATGACATCATAATCACCATGTGCGCTGAGCACATTATGTGAAGCAATGATACCTTCGGCGTTATTGACTTTGCGCATTTTAGCGTATTCTTCTTTAAGCATTTTGGGGTTAAGAGTGTCAAAGTAAGAAGTATATTTGCGAACAGCACTACTGCGTTCGGCCTCATAAGCATCGTAAGCGTTGGCAACAACGGTAGCAATAGCACTGGATTGCTGGTTTTGATCAGCATTTTTAAAGCCACTAGCGCCCGTACCAGCTACGATAAGATCTTTGTAGAGCTGGCTGTTTTCGTTGCGCTGGTAATCTTCCATAGCCTCACGGACTTTGCTGAAGTAAAAGCTGTTGTCAGAACGGTCATTGATGGCCTTGGCAGAGGCCTGTGTGCGGTAATTGAGATAGTTTTTGGCTTGACGTTCACTGAGATTGGCAAGATATTGATCGGTAATATTATTTTCTTGCAAGTAATCACCAAAACTACCGAAAGCGTTGTCGGTTTTAAGCTCGTTGGCTTGAGATTTGAGATTTAACTCGCGACTTTTCATTTCTTGGCGCATATATTTATTGCTCATAGGTGGTCTAGTGGAGTAAATTGGGTCGCCATTTTCTTTGTAGCCAATGATGCGTTCGCCTCGTTTGAGGGCATTGAGACGATCTCTGGATACGTTATCAATATTTTTTCTTTTTTCGTTATTTAAATAATCTAAATTAACATTGCGCTGATGATTGGCGGCACGCCAAGATGACACTCGCCAAGGTCGAAAGGGTTTTTCAAGATTTTTGGCTAAATGAGTTTGTTTAGCAAGTTGTTTTTTGGGCTCCGTAAAAGCCTTAACGCCGGATTTGGCTTGATTACCAAAGCGATCAAACATACTGCTGGCTTTACTTAGTACAGTGCCAGACATTTTCATGAGTGAGGCTGCCAAGAAAAGAGGCAGAACTTGGACGGCGACACCTAAAATGAGTCCAAGCGCATTGGATGCGCTAGCAATAAATAGCCAACCAACTAAACGAGAGGCGCCAAACAAAAAACTGAAGGCGGGAAAGAAGATGAGCATTTGAGAAAAAATTTTGGACCATTTGTTATACCATTTTTCGGTGTTAGGAAGGAGGTAGGCTAGAAAAGCGAGAGGAGAGACCATGATTAGAACGGCTATGACGGCTTGACGCAAGGAGACTGTGGCTAAACCGATGATTATAGAGATAATAGCCATACAAATTAGAGTAATAAAAGTCCAGAAAAAGGCGATGATACCACCAGAAGCGGCGATGGCAACACCAGCAAAAGTACCGCCGACTGCGAGAGCTTTGAATAGCTCTAAGAATGATGCGCCGCTGCCGAGGGTGATGGACTTATTTTTGATAGCGGATTCACCAACAT
This sequence comes from uncultured Candidatus Saccharibacteria bacterium, assembly GCA_963512515.1. GTDB lineage: Bacteria > Patescibacteriota > Saccharimonadia > Saccharimonadales > Saccharimonadaceae > Nanosyncoccus. Next base: position 5,779 of record CAUPNJ010000036.1, read on the forward strand.
TCACCAGCATATCGTGCAGGCTGGACCCAACGATGTTGCTAATATCTACGAGGAGTGAACAGATTAAGAAAGA
>CAUPNJ010000037.1:0-5795 GCA_963512515.1 uncultured Candidatus Saccharibacteria bacterium
AAATTTGGCAAAAATCTGAGCGGTATGTTTTTGGTTGGGGTAATATGCAGTGGCGGCGTATTCTTCGGGAGAAATGCCGGTGTTTTTGCAATTGGAGATGATGCTTTGGACAGTTTTGGGTTTGAGAGATTTGTCGGAAATTTTCAGATTTTTAATAATTCGCTTGATTAGGGCGACTTGGTCGGTGGTATCATAGATGACGAAATTTGGGTCGAGTCCGACGGCAGCAGCTTCAATGCGCAAAATTTTGACGCAGATACTGTGGAAAGTGCCCATAAAAGGCATGAAAGAGCGGGGTGGATCAAGAGTCTGGTCCGGATAAAGTAGTTTATGTAGACGCTGGCGCATTTCTTGGGCGGCTTTGTTGGTAAAGGTAACGGCAAGAATTTGGCTAGTGGTGGTACCCTGTGCCACAAGATTGGCGATGCGGTGGGTGAGAGTTTTGGTTTTACCAGAGCCGGCGCCCGCTAAAATCAAGAGTGGCCCTGATAGGGTTTCGACGGCCTGAAGTTGGGCCGAATTGAGACCAGAAGTAATGTGATTTTGCGAGGACATAGAAATATTGTAGCACGAAGACTAGAGTAGAGTAATGTCGGCACCGAGGTGGTTGAGACGACTGGCAAGGTTTTGGTAGCCGCGATTGATAGAGTAAATGTTTCGTAAAATTGAGGTGCCTGGCGCGGCAAGCATGGCCAACAAGATCACCACGGCAGGACGCAGAGCGGGCGGCGTAATTAATTCGGCTGGACGCCAGTTGGTAGGACCTTCTACGTAAACACGGTGGGCATCGAGCAATTCAACCTTGGCGTTTAGTTTGGTTAGCTCAGTGATATAGATGGCGCGATTTTCGAAAACCCAGTCATGGATGAGGCTGCGACCTTCGGCGGTGGCAGCGATAACTGAGAAGAAAGGTAGATTGTCGATATTGAGACCTGGGAAGGGCATGGGGTGGATTTTGTCGGTGGGAGCTTTGAGGTTTGATTGATGCACAGTGAGATCAACTAGCCTAGTGCGGCTATTGCGCGAATAATATTCAGAGGTGCAGGTGATTTTGGCGTTCATGGAACGCAGAACCTCGAGTTCGATTTCTAGAAATTCAATAGGGGCGCGGCGGATAGTAATGCTGGATTTGGTGACAAAGGCGGCGGCAATAAAGGACATAGTTTCGATAGGGTCTTCGCTAGGCCAGTATTCGATATCCTCGTCGATAAATTCGCGACCGCGTACGGTGAGAGTGGTGGTGCCGATGCCGTCGATTTGGACGCCTAGTTTTTGGAGGAAGAAACAAACATCTTGGACCATGTAGTTGGAGGAGGCGCCAATAATAATGGTTTGTCCTGGATATAAGGCGGCTGCCATGAGGGCGTTTTCGGTAACGGTATCGCCGCGCTCGATGAGGACGATTTTTTTGGTAGGAGCATCAGGGGTTTTGGGAATTTGTTTGGTGTCAACTTTGGCCTTGTAGAAACCACTGTGGCTGGTGGCATCAATGGTGAGACCGAAATGTGAAAGGGCTCTTAGATGTGGGTCAACAGTGCGGGCGCCGAGAGAGCAGCCGCCAGCGTATGGTAGCTCAAACTGTTTAAATTTGTGTAAGAGTGGACCCAAAAACATGATAATTGAACGGGTTTTGCGGGCAGCTTCGGGGTTTAGATTTTCAAGATTTAATTCGCGTGGTGATATAATTTCGAGATCACGGCGGCGATTAGTCCAGCGACATTTGACGCCAATTGACTCCAAAACTTCGATAATACGAAAAACTTCTTCGATACGGGCGACATGATGCAGGGTGGTCTTACCGGAATTAAGAAGGCTGGCACAAAGCAAGCCGACGGCGGCGTTTTTGGAAGTATTGATGGTGATTTCACCACTGAGGGTTTTACCACCGTGAATGCGGAAATTTTGAGAAGCATGGTCGCTAACAGAGAGGATCGGACTGCCTAATACGTCCGAAAGTTTTTTGACCATATCTAGGGTGATATTTTGGTCACCAGATTCAATGCGGTGGATGGCGGATTGGCTGGTACCAATTAACTCGGCAAGAGCCGATTGGGTAAGGTGTTTTTGGCGACGCAAGCGTTCGACCACAGCGCCGATTTCTTGTTGATAAGAGTGATTTTCCATGTCTTTTTTATATCATTGAACGAATTTTTTGTAAATACTTTATATCATGAAATGAATTATAATGTTTATGCTTGTGTAAAAAACGTGGGGATTTTAAGCTAGGAGAGTCTAGAAATTAAAGAGTATATGCGAAAATTTATTCATCCATCTCACATGCTGACTGGGTTTGCGCTAGGGGTGGTTGATTTGGTAGGGCTTGGTTTGGTGGCGGAGATGCTAGGGTCGGCAGCGGCTTTGGTTTTGAAATATCATTTGTGGGTGATTGATTTTTTTGGTAAACGCAAAGAATTTTTGTTTGAAATGAAAAAGGAGCAGGTGTTGGTACTGTTACTTTATGTTCCGATTATGGTCTGGTTATGGTGGAGTTGGCGGCAGAAAAAGTTAGCCGCGATAAAGCAAAATATCTATATAGGCGGCGGCGATGCCACAGGCTAAGATTAGACCTTTGAATTGTTCGATGAATTGGATGACTTGGTTGGAAATGGTGTCGGCCGGAAAATAGGTGACAACACGGCTGGCGCAGATTGAGGTGATGATGGCGGTAAAAAGAGCGGTGGCGACAATGCGGAAAACGCCAAAAAGGCCACCTTTGGAAGAGCGAAAATAGATTACTAAGGGAAAGATCAGGACAAAAGCAAAAAAGATGGCGGCACTGATGAGGTCTTTGGGGGTTTGGTGGATGGCTTGGGCAAGGAATTTGCTAACTTCTTTGCCGAACATGTCGTAGACTGAAACTCCGGCAATAGCAGCGAGCAAGCTGACGCCGATGCGACGTTTTAGTAAGAAGAAAATGGCAAAAAGCGCAACTAGTAGGACTGTTAATACCATAAGCTGATTATAGCACGTTTAGGAGTGGCGGTTGGTTTTTAGGCACCAATTTTGTCTTTGGTATTGCGGCGAGTGGCGTTATGTTCGACGTGTTCGATGATTTTGGCGGCAACATTACGTCTGGTGACGGTTTCAATGCCGAAACCTGGTGAAGCGTTGACTTCTAGAACGAGTGGTCCATTTTGGGAACGCAATAAATCAACACCAGCAATTTTTAAGCCCATGGCCTTGGCGGCCCTAAGAGCCATTTTCTTTTCCTGCTCAGTTAATTTGACAGCGGTTCCCTCTCCGCCTTTGTGGAGATTGGAGCGAAAATCGTCATCTAAGGACTGGCGTTTCATGCTGGCGACAACTTTGGTACCAACCACAAAAGCACGAATATCGGTGCCGGCGGATTCTTTGATGTATTCTTGAAGTAAAATGTTGGTGCCGTCTTCATTGTAGAGATAGAAGGCTTGCAGGGCGGATTTGGCGGCTTTTTTAGTGTCGGCTAAAACCACGCCGTTGCCGTGGGTACCAGAGGCAAGTTTAATAATGACGGGGAGTCCGATTTGTTCGAGCAGGTCGTCGAGATCGGCGGTGTTGCGAGAGACTAGGGTTTTGGGGGTACTGACACCAGCTTTGGTAAGGATTTGGGCGGAGCGAAGCTTGTCGCGGGCGCGAGTGATGGCGATGGAGCTGGAAACGGTCCAAGCGCCTTGCATTTCAAATTGACGCAAAATGGCGCAACCATAACGAGTCATGCGATTGGAAATGCGAGGGATGATGGCGTCGAAATCGGCAAGTTTTTTGCCCTTGTAGAAAACTTCTGGGCGCTTGTGGTCGAGCGAAAGATAACAGTTTTTATATTTGATAACTTTGGCGGTGTGACCGCGTTTTTCGGCCTCTTCGACTAGGCGTTTGGTGGAATAATTGGCGTTGCCGTTGGAGAGAATTGCGATTTTCATGCTTTTAGTTTTCCTCTTTTATGTTTTAGGTAAAATTGACGGGGATTGCGAATAAGTTTGCGATTAAGATTTGAAGTGATTACTGCGGTTTTTGACTTAACAGGTCGCTTGGAGACGTCTACGAGAAACTTATTTTTTATGGTACGACGGCCGATCAGAATAGGAAATTGGTTTTGACTGCGATCAGAAAGAGTAAACGAGGCTCTAATGATCTTGCGATTAAGTCCAATCGTGATATGTGTCTTGTAGCGTCTTTCGGTTTGACCATTGGAGGACTTAACTTGAGAAGCTTTGAAATCTTTACGCTTGATGACTTTGCCGGTGTAAAAAGGTGAATTGGGGGCAAAAAGTTTGAATTTAAGGAGGTGGTCTTTGGTGACCTTGATATCGGAAGCCCAGATAGCGGAAGAATCGGCGCCGGTATCAATCTTAGCCGGAACTGTACGTCCAAGAATTTTGACGTATTCGGTGGAACCGATGATAGGAAGATGTGGCTGATTCAAGACGCTCATCTTTTAATTATAGCATTTTTGAAATAATTTGTCAATTTTAAGGGGTATCTGGTTCGGGGATACCGAGAGATTTGTCTGAAAGTGGGGCGGCAGAATAGGGGGATTCGACTTTTTTCAGGGCTTTTAGCTCGGATTTAACTTTTTTCAAGTAGAGGTTGAGGGTTTTTTGGTCAACAGCGCCAGAGTCGGAAAAAGTGTATTTTTTGGCGGGAGTTTTGATTTTTTCGGACTTGTCTGGCAAGAAGCCTGGTCTAGAGCGATCGAGATAAATGTCGCCGCTAGAGTGATAAATGGTTAGGCTGATGACGGAAACAATAACGGCGATGACAATGGAGCCAAGGCCGAGAAGAGTAAGGTTTCGACTGCCGCTGGACATTAGATTTGCTCCTTTTTGGGGTTAGTGGATTTAGACTTTTTGGCTTGCATGGTTTCGACGATTTTGAGATGGTTTTCTAGGATGGATTGAGTTTTTTGGACGGAGCGAGCGAGTTTGGCGCGACTTTTGCGGGTGGATTTGAGTTGGTTGTAGAAATCTTGAGGGTGGAAACGACAATCAGTGGTGAGGAGTTTTTCCAGTTTTTTGGAATAGGCGATGTAATCTTTGGTGAAAGTGTGGTGGGAGTTTCCAAAATCGGTTTGGGTTTGGACGAGTGCAGGATTGGGTTGATTGTCTTTAACAAGGCGGAGATTAAGTGGAGTCATAAAATTTGTGAGGATGGACTGATAGGAGCTACCAAAAAAGATGCGGGTGCGGACGTCGGCGTGTTGCAGATGTTTGAGGCTTTGTTTGATTGAAGCGCAGTTTTGGGAAATGGCGGCAGCTTGGTTTTTGGATAGATTGGTTTGGGCGGAAACAGGAATAGAAAAAGATAGGCTACAAAACACGACAAGAAGAAGGAGGCTGGTTTTTGGGAAATTCATAGGGTTATTATACACTTGAAAAAGGAAAGAGCCAAACGAAGCTAGCCCCAAAAACCGCGTTTTTTGCTAGATTTAAATTCGGAAAGAAGCTCTTTTTGTTTTTTGGTGAGGTTTTTGGGGGTCTCGACGATGACGGTAACGATGTGGGGGCCACGATCGCCGTCGGCGCGGAAAGGTACGCCGTGGCCGGAAAGTTTGAAGGGGGTGCCAGACTGGGTGCCGGCGGGGACTTTCATGGTAATTTTGCCATCGACAGTTTCGACATCGATTTCACAGCCTAGGGCGGCATCAACCATGGAAATTTTTTCTTCGGAAAGAATGATGGCGCCTTCGCGGGTGAGGCGCTTATGAGGCTTGACGCGGACTTGAACGTAAAGATCGCCTTTTTCGCCACCTTCAGGGGCCGCACCGCCACGACCGGCTAGACGGATAGACATGCCGTCGTCGATTCCCTGTGGGATTT
>CAUPNJ010000038.1:0-5521 GCA_963512515.1 uncultured Candidatus Saccharibacteria bacterium
GCACGCTGGCTGGGTTGGCTTTGCCTTTGGAGGCTTTCATAACTTGGCCGACTAAGAAACCTAGAACTTTTTCTTGACCGGATTTGTAGTCGGCTTGGGCCTTCTTGGTGGCGGGGTTTGATAAAACTTCGTCAACGATTTGGCTAAGTGAATCAAGATCGTTTTCTTGGAGTAGGTTTAGTTCTTTAGCAATAGTGCGAGTGGATTTTTGGCGCATATCTGGATCAAAGAAGCGCAAGAAGACTTCTTTAGTAGCGGTAGAGCTGAGTTCGTTTTTGGCGTTCATATCGGCAAGTTCGGTGAGTTGCTGGGCGCTAGGCAAATAATCGAGCATTTCGACGGATTTTTCTTCTGCTAGCAGTACAGAAGTGAATAAATTAGCAATCAATTTAATAGCAGAATTGGTAGCCGGAGAAACCTCTGCCAGTTCTGCCAATTTTTGAGCCAAGGGTTGGTAGTCTAGTAAAATTTCAATAATATCGTTTGGTAAAATATCGGTAAATTTTTGGCGATAATCTTGAGGTAGAAGTGGTAACTTAGCTTTTTGAGCAGCGATAAATTCGGCGCTGAGATGTAGAGGTGGAATATCAGGCTCGGGCATGTAGCGATAATCTTGAGCCTCTTCCTTGCTGCGCTGCGAAGTGGTTTTGCCAGTGTCATCAGACCAGCCACGGGTCTCCTGCTTAACTTTTTCGCCAGCATCTAGTAGTTTGGCTTGACGCTGATATTCGTATTCCACGGCTTTTTCGACGGAGCGGAAAGAGTTAAGGTTTTTAATTTCGGCACGAGTACCGAGCTTGTCTGAACCTGGCAAAGCTAAGGAAATATTGACATCAAAACGCATATTGCCGTGGTAAAGGTCGCCTAAAGTCACGCCGGCAAAAGTCATAATACGCCAAAGCTCTTTGCAATAATCGTGAGCGTGCTTGGCGGAATGGATATCGGGCTCCGAGACAATTTCAATCAGGGGGGTGCCGGCGCGGTTCAAATCTACTAGTGAATAATCTTGAAAATGAGTAAGTTTGCCAGCGTCTTCTTCGAGGTGAGCATGTTCGATACGGACCTTGGTACCGTCTGGTAACGTAATATGGCCAGCGCCGATAATGGGCTGGTATAGCTGTGAAATCTGGTAGCCTTTGGGCAGGTCCGGGTAGTAATAGTGTTTGCGATCGAAACGAGAAATTGGATTAACCGTAGCATTCATGGCATGTCCAGCCATGGCGGCGAGACGCACTGCTTCTTGGTTGAGGCGGGGCAACATGCCAGGAAGGGCGTAATCTACTGGAGAAACACAGGAATTTGGTCCCTTGCCACGGGCGTCATTGTCTACTTCGCTAAACAGCTTTGTTTTGGTAGCTAACTGAACATGGCATTCGATACCGATGGTGATTTCGTATTTTTTCATTAGATGGCTCCTAGGTCTTTTAGAGCTTGGCGGTAGGTAGCGAGAGCGTGTTTGGCTTGGTGGTACTGCAAGGAAAAACCGCGCTCATGTGCAATTTGGTTGCGCAACTTATGGGCATACCAGACGGCATTTAGTTGGGAAAAACGTTGACCGGAGCGTTTAAGACGCTCGCCCATAGTTTTGCCGGGAGTGCCCATTTCGGCCAAGGCTTTGTCTAGAAGCTTATCAGCCTCGATGACGCAAGCATTGTAGGACAAGGTATTTTCTTTTACCAGTGAATTTTCGATAGACAAAAGATCAGTTTGGTAAGATTCGACGTCGAATTGATGTGCGTGGTGACCAGTGAACCAAATGGCAACAAAAACCAAAATACCAACTAGCAAAATTGCGACGAGTAAAAATAAAATTGATGAATCCATTAGATAATCTCCTTAATAAATTCCAAAATAGCCTTATCGCTGTGGCGCGGACCAATGAGCTGAAGGCCGAGCGGCAATTTGGAAGAACTAGTAGCTACCGGAAAAGCTAGACTGGGCAAACCAGCCAGGTTAATTGGCGTCGACATGACGTCTTCCATGTACATAGCGATTGGATCATTGACTTTTTCGCCGATTTTGAAGGCTGGGTTAGGTGAAACGGGCGTCAAGATAAAATCGCATTTTTCAAAGGCCTTATCGTATTCCTGAATGATTAAAGTGCGCACTTTTTGGGCCTTCAGGTAATAAGCATCATAAAAACCTGAACTTAAAACGAAGTTGCCAATCATGATACGGCGCTTGTTTTCGGGCATAAAACCTTGGTCGCGGGTTTTTTGGTAGACGGCATCGAGGGATTTGGTATTTTCGGCGCGATAGCCATAGCGAACTCCATCGTGACGCGATAGGTTGGAAGCAAGCTCGGCAGGAGCAATGATATAGTAGGCGGCGAGGGCATATTTTAAGGTGGGTAAATCCAGTTCAACGATGTCGTGACTCTTGGCTTTGAGGTCGGAAATTTGGTCTTGTAGGGCTTTATGAATGTCGGGGTGCAGCGAGTTGGAATCAAAATTTTTGACGATGCCAATTTTAGCTTTGTGGTCTAGGGGAGAAGATTGATTATAAAAATCTGGTAAAGTAGTGTGGTCATTTGGGTCTTGGCCGGCCGTGATTTGCATTAAAAGATCCATATCTTCGGCGTTTTTAGTGAAATAACCAATGCAATCGGTACTGGAAGCCATGGCGACAACACCGTAGCGAGAAATAGTGCCGTAAGTGGGTTTAAATCCGTAGACGCCATTAAAGGAAGCGGGTTGACGAATGGAACCACCAGTGTCGGAGCCAGTTGCAAACTGTACAATATCTAGAGCAACCGCAACTGCAGAGCCACCCGAAGAGCCGCCAGCAACACGAGTTTGGTCGGCGGAGTTTTTGGTAGTGCCAAAATAAGAATTTTCGGTGGAAGAGCCATGAGCAAAAGCGTCGAGGTTGGTGCGTCCAATCATAATAGCGCCTTCGGCTTCTAGCTTGGCGACAGAGGTAGCAGTAATGGGACTTTTGAGAGGTTCTAGGATTTTGCTGGCTGCAGTAGTGTGCCCGTCTGGGCTGAGAAAATTATCTTTTAGAGCATAAGGAACGCCAGCCAGCCGACCAACTGGTTCGGATTTGGCGATTTTGGCATCAATTTCGGCGGCTTTTTGGAGGGCTTGGTCGGCATTTAGAGAAATAAAAATATTGTAATCTTTAAACTGCTCGGCTTTTTCAAGCGCAGCTTTGACCATAGAAACAGCAGAATTATTTTGACTAGCAATTCTCATTTACAAAACCTTTGGAACTTTAATTTGTTGTTGGAGGCTGGCTGGAGCGAGAGCAAGCAACTGCTCACGGTCGGCTTCTTGCGGTAAAATTTCGTCTGGACGCCAAACATTTTCCATTTCAAACACTTGATAAGTCGGCTCAACCCCGTCCGTATTTAGCTCGTCTAGTTGAGAAATATACTTAACGATGTTGTTTAAGTCGGATTCAAGCGGTGCAAGCTCGGCCTCCTCAAGCGAAAAGCTGGACAAATCAGCCAAATGCAAAATATCCTCGCGCGTAATATTCATGCTTGATATTATAACATATCGGTTCTGATTATTTAGCTGAAATTGCGAACGACTGGCTGGATGACGGACAGAAAATTTTCGTATCCAGTCACGCGCATAGTAGTTTCTAAATTCACAGTCCAGAGTAAGCGCATAAATTTGATGGCGCTTTGGTTGATAGTTCCATTAGGGTCCGCTCTTAAGGCTTGTTCGGAATGATCCCAAAAATAGGTCTGATTTTCTGCCAGCGGTTTGCCAAGGCAATCCAGATGCAGATTGATTTGTTCACCGCTGACTTTGGCAAACTGAAAAACTAGCCAAGCTTCGACTAGGGGCAAAGCTAAACCGCGATCAATGCCGGCAAGGCCTTGTTTTAGGATGTTAAAAATTTCTGCATTATCAATTTGTTCGGAAATTTTATTGGCTTTTTTTAAGATTTTTGAGGCAAAATCTAATCGATTGAAGTCGCCGAGGATTTGGCTGTAAAAATTTAGCATTTTAGCGGAGGTTAAGATGCCTAGTTCGCTCTGACCTTGATGAATGACGACGTCGGAAACACAAAACAACTCGATTCCACCCGCTAATTTGGATTTTTCTTTACGCACAGATTTGGCAATCACGGACTTGCGTCCGCTAGGTGTAAGCAGGGTCAAAATACGATCGGCCTCGCCGTATTTGGTGCGACTTAAAACAATGGCTTGGGTGCGCAAGTCTCGCTTAGGCATGGGTGCTACTCTGTTTATTTAGGTATTTTTGAACGTAAAATTTAATGTCACTAGGAGTCATTTGACATTTATCTAAAATTCCTACTACGCCATAAGCAGACAGGTCATGATTTTTCAAATCCAAAGAAGAAACTATCACCACGGGTATTTGGGCGCTATCTTGATAGGAGGCGAGTTCATGTAAGAGAGTAAAACCATCTGGACCAGTTAGTAAAATATCTAGAAAAATTAATTTTGGTAAAGGCTTAGAAAGCGCAGAGACGGCAGCGATAGCGTCGGGAAAAATTTTGACCGAATGCGGCTGGCAGGCCTTAGCGATACATTCTGCCATAACCAGGTCGTCTTCCACAATAAAAATCATGCAAACAAACTCGCTTGCTTAGATATGGGCAGCTCCACAAAAAAGCTGGTGCCGTCGCGGTGTCGCACCGCCCCGACTTCGGCCTGCATGTATCTAGAAAATTTAGAGGCAATGTAAAGTCCGAGGCCAGAACTACCTGGACGCATGGAGATTGAAGTAGGTTTTTTGATCCAGCCGGATTTAAGTTCGCGCCAAACATCCATCGGCAAGGCAGGACCAAAATCACGTACAACGATTTGAACTTTGTCTTTGTGATCGGAGATCTTGAGTCGACTGAGAGTTTCGGCGGCAGAATAATGCATGGCGTTGAGGCAGAAGTTGTAAACTACGCTATAGAGCAGCTCCCGATTGGCAACAACTAGGCGAGAGCGGTTGGTGTAACAAACTTGCAGTTGACGATGATTGAAACGGAATAAGTGTTGTAATTCTTGCAACACATCATCACAAACGCCGCGTACGGAGACTGGTTCGAGTTGAAATAAACCGTCTTGAAGATGGGTGATTTTGGTTAAATCATTGACTTGTCGGATGGCGCGCTCGGACACTCTAACAATTTGAGATCTGGTACGCTCGAGATCTTTGCTATGGTCAAAATCGGTAGCTGGAAAATCCATCGAAAGAGCCAGCTGGCGCATTAAAGCCAGTGGGCTTTTGAGCTCATGCGCAGCTACCAAAATACCGTTCACCTCACTGTCCATGGGGTAATTATAGCACAGGTTATTTTTTGTATTTGACAGTATCGAGAATACGCATGAAATCTGTCTTAAATTGCAGAGCGTCAGTTTGCAAAACGACGGTTTTATCTCGAATTTTAAAAACAGCAACGATGCCTTTTAGTCCACTGGATAGCGTCCCCTCAAATAGGTTGGCACTAACTCCGTTGACAATGTGGGTGGAAGCTTTGAGAGTTCCCTCTTCGGTCTCCTCATTATACTCGGTTAAAACTTCTTCAGTATTAGCGTCGCTGATTT
>CAUPNJ010000039.1:0-5518 GCA_963512515.1 uncultured Candidatus Saccharibacteria bacterium
CGTCATCTTTTGCCCAAATTCAAAACCACCACTCCGATCTACGCCACTGAATTCACTCTCGGCATGATCAAAAAACAGATGTCTGAATTAGACGACGAACCAGACATGAATTATCAAGCCGTCGATCCGCTCAAGCACGAAAAAATTCAAGTTTCCGAACATCTTTCAGTTGAATTTATTCACACCTTGCACTCCATCCCCGGCAATACAGCCATCGTGGTGCGCACCCCCAATGGCGTGATTTATCTTTCTGGCGACTGGCGCCACGAAGAAAATCCCGTAGGTCGCCCAGCCGATCTCGAGCGTATTGATGAAATTGTTAAAACCGAGGGAATCACCTTGATGCTTAACGAATCTACCAACATCGATTCTCCTGGCCATCACCCCCACTCCGAGTATGACGTCGGCGACAATCTCGGTCGTATTATGGACCACTATTCCAACGGCCGTGTAATTATTTCCTGTTTTTCTTCTCAAATCGGTCGTATTGGTATGATTTTAGAACAGGCCGCTCAGCGTGGTCGTAAAGTCGCCTTTGCCGGCTTCTCCATGATCAATAACATCGAGGTAGCACTCAGAACCAAATCCATCAAAGTCCCCAAAGACACCATCATGAAAATGGAAGACATCGTCAAGCTACCAGATGAAAAAGTCACCATCGTTTGTACGGGTTCACAAGGGGAGCTAAACGCCGTGCTAAATCGCATGGTTTCAGGTGCTCATAAATTCATTAAAATCAAAGCCAGCGACACCATCGTATTTAGCTCCAATCCCATCCCCGGTAACGAACCACATGTCGTTAATACCGTCGATGGTCTACTCAGGGAAGGTGCCTCAGTCCTACAAAACGGCCGCACCCATCTCACCAATATCGGCCCACTGCACTTATCTGGACACGCCTACTACGAAGATCATGTTGATTTTGTCACTCGCACCAAACCTCTAAATTACCTGCCCTATCACGGCGAGTTCTTTATGCTTCAGCACAATGCCGAAATGGCAGAAAACGTGATCGGTATGCCTAAAGACCGCATTATGATCGCAGACGATGGCGACGTAATTGAACTAACTCCAGACAAAAAGATTCATAAGCGTGGACGTATCACGGTAGGGAATCAGCTCTTTGATGACGCCGATCATCCCGTGCATGAAGCTGTAGTCAAAGACCGTATCCATATCTCGCGTGAAGGTATCTTCGTGATCATACTTACCCTCTCCAAGAAAACCGGTCGTCTTGTCAAAACTCCAGACATCGTTTCACGTGCTTTTATCTATTTAGATAATTCTGAAGAATTAATTGGCAAAATTCGTCACTACCTCAGAAATCGTACCGAACATTCCCACGGCAGCGATGCGGAAATCAAGACACTCAAAGAAGAGATTAAAGAAGACATCACTCACATCTTATTTGACGCCACTGGTCACACCCCAGTCGTTATTCCAGTTATTAATCGTATCTAACTATTTTAGCGACCAAGGTTTACTAAAACCTTGGCGCTAATTCTCTCACGTAAGTAGTCGAACCTTGGGAGCTCAAGTTGGCTTGTCGGTTTGACCATAAAAACGAATCTGCTCGTAGATTAAAGATTTCTGCTGGCGACACAGTTCCTTTGGCGGCATAGTTTCGGCCCAGTACACCCCAACCTTCCCAGCCATTTTCCGCACTTGACCACGCTCCAGCCGTACGATTTAGAGATAGATGTCTTGCAAACACAGGACCGTTCACGGTCAAGGTACCACTGCAAGCCGCACTGCCGCGCTTCGCTAAATCTGGTGCCGAACAGGTATCAATTTCATCATTCGCTACCAACCAAGCATCAATTCGTTTTACGTTTTCAGCAATTTTGATATCCCTTGCAAAAATCAGAACCTGCGGTAAAATCGAAATATTATTAGAATTTAAGCTTTGCTGGGCTAAGTTATCTGACCCACAACCCCCGTCATTGCTGTAGCAAATATCACCAGTTATCGTTACGGTTCCAGTAGAACTATACACAATCGTGTTTTTAGGGTCATTCGTCCCTACAACAGTCCGACCAATCGTTCCGCCACTGCCTAAATTATGATAAGTCAAGTGTTTTTCCTTGCTTAATTTGCTTGGGTTCGAAAAACGAGTTTTGAGTCGGCCTTTGATTGAATTTGCACCTTTAACTTTTGCCTTGCCTAAGTTCGCAACATCAGTATTCGAAACGGTCAAATCAGATAATTCTCCCATTTTAACACTTTTATTTCCACCCGCAAGATTATATTCGTAGCCGCCAAATCCTAGCCCTGCCGCTGAGCTAAATCCTCTCACATCTCCATTTGCGATCACCGCTTGTTCTGTCCAAGATCCATAGTTTTTGGCAGCACCATGATCAAACGCACCCATGCCTCTACCTTCATTTTTCGAACTTTGCGAAGTTTGGATTCTTCCGTTCGTCATCACGCTTCCATTCCAAACCTGAAAACTAGGTTTTTTGGCAATAGTACGACAAGAAGCGTTCGATACATTCCAAGTGAAGGGTTGTTCTGCCTCCAAATGATTGTTTTTGACCTTAAGATTGGCCTTACTAGGATAAGCTCCCATAGCAATACAGTACTTACTACCAATCGGTAAATTATCTGGTACAGTACGATTGTCCAGCTTCATCGCTAAAGTCGCATTTGCGTCTGGCTCACTTTGATTGTGATACCATAAACCGCTCTTATTGTAAGGTCCAGGACTTTCCTTGACTAAATTACAATTTTGCGCTCCCTTTCTACCAAAGAAACTACAAACCCCACCACTTTGCATGCCGGCATCATTTTCAGCTTCTTCCTTACCTTTTATTACTTCGGTACCCGCCCCAGCTGGCAAAGTAAATTCAATTGCCTGCATCTTTCCTTTGAGGTCAGGCAAACCCTCTTTATTAGATTTGCCATCGGTACTTTTCAGTTTTAGTTTAACCTCACCACTAACTTTTTCTCCGCTATGTACTACTTCGCCCTTGATCTTAGAGTCAGCATCTGTTTTAAATTGTCTCGGCTCCAAATTTGGATCACCCGAGCAGAAGGAAAAGAAATTACCAGCGGACCACGTCCAGCCATGGTTATTATAAAACGCCTCGGCATTACTCTCAAAAGCTCTACGTACCACATCGGCTGACACCTCTCTACCATCCACTACAGCGGTACCAGAGAAAAGACCCCGTCCCTCCCGCACTTTCAGGCGTGCATGTGACAAACTTGGAGCCCCCCATAGACTGTACTCCGGGTACTGATCCGGCGAATAGAATCGTCCACTGCGACTACGAATGCCCAGCCGCCAATATCCGGGAGCGCCTGCTGATTTACAATTGGACACATAACCATGATGTGGCCCCCATTCGTTAGAACCGTTCCCGCATACAAAAATATTATTCCAGTCTTTAGCGTACTTTGTTTTAGCGCACTCAAATATTCCGGGTGCTATATCATGTAGTTTATAATAACGCCACATATACATATATCGGTATTTAATTCCGGCAGACCAGTCTTCCCTCAGACAAGTCCAGCCCGACTTACAGCCAACATAATAGCTTCCGCCGCCACCACCACCGCCACCAGTACCACCGTTGGCGCTAGCTTTTAAATTGACAAAACATACTCCCCCTGCCAGCACTGACACCGACAAGACTAATAAAGCAATAACCTTTCTTCTCATATTAATTACATTATACACGATTTACCTTAACCGCAATACTTTTCTGTTTTTTATTCTATAAGTAACACCTCAAGCATAATCATGATACAATAAATCTATGAGTTTAATTCGTAAAAATCCAGCAGATGACACCTCTACTTCCTCTCACGCTTTTTCCGTGTCTGAAGATGTTATTTTAGCTCTGGATATTGGTACGGAATTCGTTAAAGCCGTCATCGCTAAACCCACCAAAGATCAGACCCTTAAAATCATTGGCGTTGGTCGCGCTCGTCAAAGCCAACATAATATGTATGCCGGCGCCATCGCTGATATACCCAGCGTTATCCGTACCTGCGAACGCGCTTTAAGTCTTGCTGAGCAGCAAGCTAAGGTCACTTGTAAACACTGTGTCGTTGGCATCGCTGGTGAGCTAATTAAAGGCAGTACCTCCACTGTTCGTTATCGTCGCAAAAACAGCAACAAACCCATTTCCGAGCAAGAAATGTCTCTCATTATTGATCGAGTCCAAGCCAAAGTAGGTGAGCGCGCTCATCAAGAAATTGCCGTCGAAACCAACAATCCGGATGTTGAAATCCGCCTGATCAATTCCGCTATAGTTTCTCTCACAATCGATGGTTACAAAATATCAAATCCCATCGGTTTCAAAGGCTCCGATCTCTCAATTCAGTTCTACACTGCTTTTGCTCCACTTGTCCATATTTCCGCCATCGAAAAAGTTTGTGCCGAACTTAGCCTCGATTTACTAGCTGTTGCAGTCGAGCCATTTGCTGTTTGCCGTGCCTGTCTTGGCGACAACTTAGAATCTAATTTTTCCGCCATTGTTATGGACATTGGTGGCGGCACCACTGATCTTGCCGTGGTTAATGACGGCGGAGTTGAGGGAACCAAAATGTTTGGTATTGGCGGTCGCAGCTTTACGCACCAAATTTCCGAAAAACTTGGCGTAGAGTTTGAGGCGGCAGAAAAAATCAAGTTAAATCTTGACCGAGATCTTTTGTCTGATTCTAGCGTGACCGTTGAAGCAGCTCAACAAATCAACTCGCTAACTCCTGCACAACGCGCTAAGGTTGATGCTGCGATCGAAGCCAATCTAGAAGTTTGGCTGAGTGGTGTTCAACTTGCTCTTGAGGATTTTGCTTCTCTCGATGTCTTACCGAATAAAATTTTAATTTGTGGTGGCGGTGCTGGACTTTCGGCTTTGCAAGAAGCTCTAGCAGTTAGAAATTGGTATCAGGAACTACCATTTTCTCGTCGTCCCATCATTCACCTTCTCGATGATGCCGATCTCCCAGGTATCACTAATTCAACCAAGCATGATCTCGACTTTTCTTTCATTACGGCCTTCGGTCTGCTAAGGGTCGCCTTAGACACACTTGTTAGCACCGAGTCCAACACCGGCCTACGCGCCAAAATTGCTAAAATTCTTCAAAACTAGCCTCGAGTTTTTAGAAAATTAGTCATTATTCACCGGTTTAAATTCCCCCATTTTTAAGTCGCCTAGTCTATAATTCCCAAACTCTATCCTGTGCAATTTTTCAACCGTATATCCCAACGCCCCAAACGTACGCCTAATCTGCCGATTTCTTCCTTCGCTCATCTGCACCTGCCACTTTTTTCGTCCCACATCCTCGCTTGTCAGCCCCAATTTACTGTAGCCATCCTTTAATTTTATGCCAAAATCCGCAATCATTTGCTGATGCAGTGGTTCCAAGGCTCGATCCAGCTCCACTAAATATTTTTTCTGTTTAACAAATTTCGGATGTGTCATCTTAAAGCTAAAATTTCCATCATTCGTCAGTAGCACCAAACCGGAACTATCTTTATCTAATCTCCCCACCGTTTTTAGGTTTTGCG
>CAUPNJ010000040.1:0-5505 GCA_963512515.1 uncultured Candidatus Saccharibacteria bacterium
GCCATTAGTAAAATTTCAAATTTTTCACCCGTTTCGGCCTCAACTGCGCTAGAAACTTTTTTAGCAATTTTTGCCACACGTTCAAAATCTGGAATTTTCATATATGCTGAATAACCGACCAAAATTAACTTCGGCTTCTCTCTCAGCGCTACTTTTTCCAGTTCTTCATAATCAATTTCACCTTCCGCATTCACACCATAGTTCACAAACTGATATTCTCTTGCACTTCTGGTTACTTTAGCTCCATGAGTTAAATGTCCACCCGCCACCAAAGACATTGCTAAAATTTTATCGCCCGGTTTGCACCAAGCAAAGTACACCGCTTCATTAGCATTTGCGCCTGAATGTGGCTGTACATTGGCATGATCTGCCCCAAACAAACGGCAGGCCCGCTCAATCGCTAATCGCTCTATCTTATCTACGTTCTCTTGCCCACCATAATAACGATAATTTGGCAGATTTTGTATTGCAATTTCAGATTCTGCGTCAGAAAGTCTGTCAAAACTGGGATAACCCTCACTATATTTATTGGTCAGCACCGACCCCATTGCTGCCATTACCGCTCGCGACACATAATTTTCACTTGGGATTAACTCCAATCCCTCCCTTTGCCGTTTTTCTTCTTGTTCAATTAAGTCAAAAATTACATCTTTCATAATAATAATTATAGCTTAAAATTAAAAAACCATCGATCAAGTCGATGTTTTGGTGGAGCATATCGGATTTGAACCGATGACCTCTTCAATGCCATTGAAGCGCTCTAGCCAGCTGAGCTAATGCCCCATCAATTACCATACTATCACAATCCTAAGCTTTTCTCAACTAGCAAATTGTGCTAATATAAAAACATAACAAGGAGTATTTAAATGCAAATCTATACAATCTTTATCATACTGGCCTGTGTCATTATGGTAGTTATCGCTTTTATCTGGTCCGCTTACAACAGTATCGTCAAGCTTAACGAGCGCGTCAACGAGGCTTGGTCTGATATCACCGTCCAACTTAAATATCGCGCTGATTTAATTCCTAACATCGTAGAAACTGTCAAAGGCTATGCCAAACATGAGTCAAAAATTTTCAAAGAAGTCACCGAAGCTCGCGCCGCCTCACTTTCCGCCAAAGATGTTAAGTCTACCGCCAGCGCCGAAAAAGCCATGCAGAGTGCTCTCGGTCACATTTACGCTGTTGCTGAGTCTTATCCAGAGCTTAAATCCAACAGCAATTTCGCAAAACTTCAACAACAACTGCAAGATGTAGAAGACAAAATTCAAGCCGCTCGCCGTTTCTATAATAATGGTGCACAAGAACTAAATACCAAAATTAAACTTTTTCCCATCAATTTGTTCAATGGTTTTGGTTTCAAATCTCGTGAATATTTTGAAGTTGACGCTACCGAAAAAGCCAAAATTGACAACGCTCCAGAAGTTAAATTCGACAACTAATTATGTACAAACAAATTGCCGCCAACAAACGAAACACCGTCATTATTATGGCGGGTTTCGTGGTCTTAATTTCCGTGATTGGTGCAATTTTTGCTTATTATTACAGTGACCTAGGTGTTTTAGTCGGCACCTTAATTATGGCGACTTTTTATGCTCTAATTCAGTACTTTATTGCTGACAAGTTAACCGTCGCTATGGCCGGCGCTCACGCCATTGAGAAAAAAGATAATCCGCGTCTTTACAACATCGTTGAAAACCTCGCCATTACAGCCGGTCTGCCCACACCCAAAATTTATATTATTGACGATCCCGCCCCCAACGCTTTTGCTACCGGTCGCGATCCCAAACATTCACTAGTTGCTGCCACTACCGGCTTGCTTGACATTATGAATGACAAGGAACTGACTGCCGTGATGGGTCATGAGCTTTCACATATCAAAAATTACGATATCCGCGTCTCTTTGATCACCTTTGGCCTAGTTTGTGCTGTGGGTTTCATCGCCGATCTTGGTATCCGCATGCTTTATTTTGGTGGGCGCCGCGACAGTGAAGAACGTAGTCCAGTTGGACTGATCATTATGTTAATTACTAGCATCTTGGCTCCGCTCGTCGCCTCTTTGGCTCAGCTAGCGATTTCACGTGAGCGTGAATACCTTGCCGACATCAGTTCAGCCAAGCTAACTCGCTACCCAGAAGGAATGATCGCTGCCCTCAAAAAACTTGACACTCACGGTCGTCCAATGCGCCGTCAAAATACTGCCACCGAACCACTTTATATCAACAATCCACTCAAAAAAGGTACTTTATCGAATTTATTTAGTACTCACCCCTCCATCGAAAAACGCATCGCTCGCCTCGAAAAAGCTAAAACGAGTTTTTAGTATGAAAAAGTTTCTTTCTCCCGAGTTTAACCGCAGTTTCCAAACAGCATTTTTAAAATATCGTCAACATTTTTGGCGTCGCAAAACCCACCGCGTCAACCCTCATACATCTTTCAGGCGCTCTTATCGCGAAGATTATCATCGTCCTTTAGCTATTCCGGGGCTAGCCAGTCATACAGGTTCTGTGTTTAGAACTATTTTTCAAAATTGGCGTCTTTTTTTGCCCTTAATTATTCTGGCCGTACTCGCAAACATACTGTTAGTTGGGCTCATGAGCGAGTCTACTTATCAATCTATGCAAAAAACCATTGACGACACAAACCAAAAACTTACTAGCGGCCAACTTGGCAAGGTAGGCAAAGCCAGCCTGCTCTTAATCGGTACAATTACCTCAGGAGGTCTCACCAACGATATTTCAGAGGTTCAACGAGTTTTCGCAATTATCTTATTTTTAATTATCTGGCTAGTAACAATCTATATCTTAAGGCACCGTCTAGCTGGACATCGCCTCAATTTACGCGACAGTCTCTACAATGCCCTCACTCCGTTAATATCAACTTTCTGCGTTCTGGCTATGGTGGTGGTGCAGTGTATTCCCATTATGCTAGTTTTAATCACTTATTCTGCAGCGGTTGCCACCGAATTTTTGAACACACCATTCTATGCTCTAGTCTATTTCATCTTTGCCGCCACCATGTCAACGTTGTCAATCTATTGGCTATCTGGCTCCCTGCTAGCTTTAGTTGCCGTGACCGCTCCAGGGCTTTATCCCATGACGGCTATCTATATTGCCAACGATCTAATTATTGGCCATCGTATTAAATTTATCCTTCGTATATTCTACCTGTTATTCGTCATGGCGCTACTCTTTATAGTAGTGATGTTACCCATTATTTTGCTTGATTTGTGGTTGAGTCACCTCTATGATTGGCTTGCCAATCTACCTATTGTGCCGTTTTTCATCCTCTGTCTTTCTGCTTTTGCCTTTGTCTATATTTCGGCCTATTTCTATCTACTCTATCGACAGATGCTTAGTTCTGCTAATCCCGCATCGGAGTACGATCTTAAATGAATCGTAAGCTGGCAGCCGAGCGTATCCAGAAGCTACGCGAACTGGTTAATGATTATCGCTATCATTACCATGTTTTAGACCAGTCCACCATGTCTGAAGCCGCCGCTGACTCATTAAAACATGAGTTATCTCAGCTCGAAGCTGAATTTCCTGATTTAATCACGCCAGACAGCCCCACTCAGCGTGTGGCCGGCAAACCCCTTGATAAATTTGGAAAAGTCCAGCATCAGACTCGCATGATCAGCCTCGCCGACGTCTTTTCTTTTTCAGAGCTAAGCGATTGGGACAGTCGTAATCGTAAATTAATTGCTAAGGACGCTCAAATTACTTATTTTACCGACATAAAAATGGATGGCTTAGCCTGTGCTCTGCATTATGAAAATAGTCTTTTGACTCGCGCAGTCACTAGAGGCGATGGCCTAGTCGGCGAAGATGTCACCATGAATGTTCGTACCATCAAAAACGTGCCACTTAAGTTACGCGGCGAAAATATTCCGCCCAAAGTTGAGGTACGTGGCGAAATTGTCATTTTTAAGGATGATTTTGAAAAGCTGAATCACGCTCAAATTAAGCAGCAAGAAAAACCTTTTGCTAACCCCCGCAATCTTGCTGCTGGCTCAATTCGGCAACTCGATCCTAAAATCGCCGCTGCCAGACCTCTGCGTTTTATTGCTTATGATTTGGTCGAGCCGGATTTAGCAAGCTTCGAAGCGGCTTATCAAACCATCAGCAAGTTCGGCTTCCAGACGTCAGGTCAATTTCAAACCGCCGCCTCTCTGTCTGAAGTTAAGTCAGAGATTACTCGCTTGACTAATCATCGTCAATCTCTCCCCTTCAACACCGACGGCATGGTCATCAAAATTAATCAGCGCCCAATTTTTCATCAATTAGGCATCGTCGGCAAAACTCCGCGCGCTGCCGTGGCCTTCAAGTATCCCGCCGAGGAAGCTACCACTAAAGTTTCTGACATTGTTATTTCCATTGGGCGTACCGGTGCTGCCACTCCAATTGCAATCTTGGAGCCAGTACAGGTTGCCGGTAGTACTGTTCAGCATGCTTCGCTTCACAACGCCGATGAAATTGCCCGCCTCGATCTCAGAATCGGCGACACAGTTATTATTTATAAGGCTGGCGATATTATCCCTCAAATCAAAACCGTTTTAACCAAACTGCGTCCCCCCACCACTAAACCTTTTGACTATCTGTCCGCTCTCGCTAGCCAATACCCCGACCTAGAATTTGAGCGTCCGAGCGGGGAAGTGGTTTATCGCGTCAAAGGCGAAACTACTGATTTTATTCTTAAGCGCCAAATTGAGTATTATGCCTCCAAACCGGCCTTAAATATTGAAGGATTAGGTGAAAAAAATGTTGCCGCTCTGGTCGATGCGGGTTTAGTGCGCTCAATTTCGGACCTTTATAAACTTGAGGTAAATCAGCTCACTAATTTAGAACGCTTCGCTAAATTATCAGCCCAAAACTTGGTCACCGCTATCCAGGCTTCCAAAACGCCAACTCTCGCCAAATTCATCACCGCGCTCGGTATTCGTCACGTTGGCACTCAAACCGCCACTGCGCTTGCCCAGAATTTTCACTCTATCGATATTCTAACCACCGCCACCAAAGACCAGCTACTCGCCATTTCTGATATCGGCGAGGTCGTTGCTGAGTCTATTTTGGCCTATTTCGCCGATGAAGATAATTTAACTCAGTTAAAAGAACTCAAAAAACTCGGTTTGAAACCATCTCATCAAGACAAATCTACTTTGCCTCTAGCTGGACAGAGTTATATCATTACCGGCACGCTTGCTTCCATGGGGCGTCAAGCCGCCGAAGACAAACTGCGCGCTCTCGGCGCCAGCATCACTAGTTCCGTCACCAAAACCACTACGGCTTTAATTTGTGGTGAAAAACCTGGCACCAGCAAAACCCAAAAAGCCGAAAAACTAGGTATTAAAACTATTTTTGAAGCCGAATTTTTAAAATTAATCCAAAATTCATAATTTTCTTTAAAAATCTTTCATAAAACCCTTGCAAAACATCTTTTGACGTGCTAAAATAAAAAACAAGTTTAGCAAGTCGTTTTTGCCGAACTCTGTAAATAGAGAAAAAT
>CAUPNJ010000041.1:0-4190 GCA_963512515.1 uncultured Candidatus Saccharibacteria bacterium
GGTATAATGAGAAAGTGCCGTTGTAGCTCAGTTGGCAGAGCAGCGCATTCGTAACGCGCAGGTCGCTGGTTCGATCCCAGTCAACGGCTCCAAAATTGGCGTTTGACCGGTTTTTTATTTTGAATTAAGATAATTTATGGCGGCAGTGGCGGCGGTGGCACCATCGGCGGCGGCGGTGACGAGCTGGCGAAGTTGTTTGGTGCGGTTGTCGCCCGCTACAAAAACATTTGGCTGGTCGGTACGGCAAGTTTCGTCGGATATGATATAGCCGTCGGAATCTAATTTGACGAGATTTTTGACAAAATCATTAGCAGGAATGCGACCGATAGCAACAAAGAGTCCAGTAACGGGTAGATTAAATTGTTTGTTTAATTGTTTAATTTCGATACTAGAAAGAGAGTGGCTGGAGGAGTCGATATTTAGGGCGGTAATTTCGGCAGAGTGGTAGATGGAAGCGTTAGGTTGGGATTTGAATTTTTCAATGAGGGTGTTTTCGGCGATAAAATGCTCGGTATGATTGATCAGGGCAACGGATTTGGCGAATTTAGAGAGGAAAAGTGCGCTCATAAAGGCGGTGTTGCCGCCGCCGTAAACTGCGACGGCTTGGTTTTTGAAAAAGGGGCCGTCGCAAGTGGCGCAGTAGGAAAGTCCGTGGCCGATAAGTTGCTGGGAATTTGCTAGATTGAGTGGGCGATGAGAAGTGCCGGTGGCGATAATGAGGCTGCGACTCTTAAACTCAGCAGAATCGGTTTTGATGAAAAGAAAAGAGTCTGCCTTTGTGATATTTGTTACTTTAGCAAATTCAATTTTAGCGCCGAGCTCAGAGGCTTGATTAAAGAGAGTGGTAGCAAATTCGGAGCCAGAAATATTGGGGGCGGCTGGGTAGTTTTCGATTTTAGAAGTTGAGAGGATTTGACCGCCTGGGGCGGCAGCTTCAAAAACAAGCACTGATTTATTGGCACGGCAAGCGTAGATGGCGGCGGTGAGACCGGCGGTGCCGGCACCGATAATAGCGACGTCGTAAACAGAATCAGGCACTTAGGCTGCCCCTAAAAATTCGGCGAGATTGGTTTTGGATTGTACGCCAGTACGACGATCGGCCTCTTGTCCATCTTTGAATAAGACTAGACAGGGGATGCCTTGAACCTGAAATTTGGCAGCGAGTTCTTGGTTTAGGTCGACGTTGACAGAAAAAACTTGGCAGGCGGATTGGTTGGCTTTGGCAAAATCAGCTAAAATAGGACCTTGCATTTGACAGGGGCCACACCACTCGGCGTAAAAATCAACAATGACGGGTAGCTCAGATTTTAAAACTTTTTGTTCGAAATCTTGACTTGAAACTTCTTGCATAAAACACTCCTTTATAAGAATATTTTAGCATAAAAAGAGATAGAGTGAATATGCTATACTGAAGCTATGAAAGATGAGGTAAAAATTTTAGCAATAGTTGGCATGAGTGGTTCGGGTAAAACTGAAATAGTTAATTTTATGACTAGCAAAGGTGTGCCGAAGGTGTATTTTGGGGGCATGATTTATAAGGAGATGGAAAGACGAGGGATTGAGCGTTCAATGGATGGAGAAAGCGAGAAGCGTTTTCGGGAGATGATTCGTGAGACTGAAGGAAAAGATTGGGTGGCGAATCAGGTGATTCAAGAGATAAAAAATTTGATTGAAGCTGGGCAAAAAAGAATTGTGCTGGATGGGCTTTATTCTTGGACAGAATATAAAACTTTGAAAAAAGAATTTCCTAGTTTATTGAAGGTGGTGGCAGTAGTAACACAGAAGAGCTTACGATATAAGCGTGTAGCAAAACGTGCAGAGAGACCATTTAATTCAACTGAAATTAGAGAAAGAGATCGTTCGGAAGTGGAGAATTTAGAAAAGGGTGGGCCAATTGCAATGGCAGATTATTATTTATTGAATGATGGTAGCTTGAGTGATTTAAATGAAAATTTAAGAAAAGTTTTGGCAGAAATGGATTTTTAGTGAAAACTTTAGTGATTATTGATGGTAAAAGTGTGTTTTATAGGGGGTATTATGCGATGGGGAGTTTGGCGCGTAAAGACGGGACTCCGACTGCTGGCGTGTATGGGTTTGCCGTGATAGCCATGGAATTAGTGAAGACTTTGCGACCAAACAAAGTGGTGGTGGCTTGGGACAAGGCTAAAACTTCAATTCAGAAGCGAAAAGAAATTTACCCTGAGTATAAGGCGGGGAGAGTGAAGCCGCCGGAGGATTTTTATACTCAAATACCGCTGTTAAAAGAATTGGTGGAGGCACTTGGCTGGGAGTTTTTGGAGTGCGACGGTTATGAAGCAGACGATATTATCGGTACGCTGGCTAGACAGGCTGACGAAGTGATTGATGCAGAAGGGAATTGTTCGTACAAAACATATATTATTTCTTCAGATTTGGATATGTTGCAAATTGTGGATGAAAATACGAGGATGTGTCGATTGATTAAAGGTTTTTCACAGATTGAAGAGATGGATGTGCCGGCGATAGAGGCAAAATATGGAATCAGAAAAGAACAGTTTTTGGATTTGAAGGCGTTGAAAGGAGATGCATCAGATAATATTCCTGGTGTACCTGGTATAGGGGAAAAAACGGCGGCGAAACTGTTAGGTGAGTTCGAGAATTTGGAAGGGGTTTATCAAAATATTGGAAAAATTAAAGGTTCGGTGCAGAAAAAATTAATAGATGGTCGAGACAACGCTGAAATGTCTTATAGGCTAGCCAAGATTATGACAGATGCGCCGGTTAGCCTGGAAGAGATTAAAGATTTAGTAGTAGATAAGAAAAAAATAACTGCCAAATTAAAAGAGTTGGAATTTTTTTCGTTAGTGAATAAGTTTAAACAGGAATTAGGTGAGGATTTAGAAAAATTACCACCAGAAAATAATGAGACGGTAGAGTTTTCGAAAGCTGAGTTACCAGAAGATTTGATTGTAGGGTGTGATATTAAAAAAATGATGCATGAGGATCCTGAGGTGCGAGCGCAGATTTTAGCTGGGCAGAAGTTTTGGGATTTAAATCAGGCTGATTTTTTGTTAGACCCGTTAAGAAGGAAAAATTTGCTGGATTTAAATATAGATAAAGAGCGAGAATATTGGCGACAACAAACCGAACTGAATAAAATTTTAAAATTAAAGCGAATTTTGACGGAATTTGATTTACCTTTGATACCGGTCTTGTATAAGATGGAAAAAAAGGGAATTTTGATTGATAAAAATTATTTTGTGAATTTAAAATCTGAGCTAAAGAATCAGATTAGTCAAATTGAACAAAAAATTTATACAGAAGTGGGAAGAGAGTTTAATCTAAATTCGCCTATGCAGTTGTCGGTGGCGCTGTTTGAAGACTTGGGTTTGCCGACCAAAAATATAAAAAAGACCACAAAGGGTTTTTCCACGGGAGCAAAAGAGCTGGAGAAACTGATGGGTGAACATGAGGTCGTGGCCTTGATTGTAGAATACAGAATTGCTAGTAAATTATTGAGTACTTACGTGGTTCCGCTAGTAGAGATGGCTGACGAAAATGGAAGGATACACACTACTTTTACACAAGATGTGACAGCGACGGGGAGATTGTCTTCGGTAAATCCTAATTTGCAAAATATTCCAGTGCGCACGATGGAGGGGAGGAAGATTAGGCAGGGATTTGTGGCACCAGAGGGTAAGGTTTTGATTTCAGCAGATTATGCGCAGTTTGAATTACGTTTGGCAGCTGTTTTGGCGGGTGATGATGAATTAGTGAAAAATTTTAATGAGAATCTAGACGTACATACAAAAACGGCTGCGGAAGTGTTTGGAGTGGAGATGCAACAAGTGAGTCAGGAGCAGCGTAGAGCGGCTAAAGTGATAAATTTTGGTATTTTGTACGGCATGAGCGTGAAAGGACTGTCAGACGCTACCGGTATGCCGTACTATGAGGCGAAAGAATTTATAGATAATTATTTTGCAATCAGGAGTCCGATTAAAATTTATTTGGAGCGGACTCTGCAACAGGCTAGAGAAAAGGGTTATGTGGAAACTTATTATGGCAGGAGACGTCCAACACCAGATGTGAAGTCGAGTAATTTTATTGTGCGCTCGGCGGCAGAGAGAGCGGCGCAAAATATGCCAATTCAGGGAACTGAGGCTGACTTGATGAAGCGTGCCATGATACAGGTAGATAAACTACTACCTAAG
>CAUPNJ010000042.1:0-4185 GCA_963512515.1 uncultured Candidatus Saccharibacteria bacterium
ATTGACGCCTCGACTAAACGTGTCATGATTGAAGCCGCTACTTTTAGTTTGTATAATTTGCGCAAAACCCAGATGAAACACGGAATTTTTTCGGAGGCGATTACCCGCTTTACTAAAGGCCAACCGGTTAGCAGCGCGCCGTGGGCTTTGAAGTTAGCGCTGGGGCTACTGAACGGTCAGATTTCGGAAGTGGGAAACGTCGCTTTTCAGCTGGAGACGACGGATAGGCTATTGGCTTTTGCGGAAG
Source organism: uncultured Candidatus Saccharibacteria bacterium (assembly GCA_963512515.1). Classification (GTDB taxonomy): domain Bacteria; phylum Patescibacteriota; class Saccharimonadia; order Saccharimonadales; family Saccharimonadaceae; genus Nanosyncoccus. The sequence continues at coordinate 248 of CAUPNJ010000042.1, forward strand.
TTATGTCCGCGCCTACTCAAAAAGTGTCGCTTGATGTGACTAAGGAGCAAATCAATGCGATTTTGGGAACCAATTATAGTTTAGACCAGATAGCCAAAACTTTGCAAAATGTGGAATTTCAGGTGGAGAAAACTGAAAAAGGTTTGAGATTAATGGTGCCGAGTTGGCGGACTGATATTGAGATTCTAGAAGATGTGGCGGAGGAAGTGGGACGTTTGTTGGGCTACGAAAATATTGCTATTACCTTACCGCAAAGACCGATGTTTGGAACAAGACCGAATCCGATGCTAAGATTAAAAACTGAGCTGAGAAATATTCTGTCGGATCAGTTGGCGGCTTATGAGATTTTGACCTATTCTTTTGTAAACCAAGCGTTGGAGCAAAAAACCGGTGAAAATCCAGAACATAGCTATAAGATTGTTAATGCACTTTCTCCGGATTTGCAGGATTTTAGACAAAACTTAGTGCCTAGTTTGCTGGTGAAAATGTCGGAAAATCTAAAAGCTGGGTATGATAATTTTAGTTTGTACGAGCTAAATCAAGTGACCAATAAGCTGCTAGGATTGGATGCGGAAAAAGTGCCAATGATGCAACAACGATTGAGCTTGACCAGTTGCGGTGATTATTATGTGGCGAAAAAGATTTTAGAGCAGTTGTTTAAGAAGCTGAAAATCGACTTCGATTTGACGCCAATTGATGCGGAAACTCAGACCGCGCTGCCATTTTTTGAACCAAAGCATGCTGCAATGGTAATTGTGAATCGGCAAATTATAGGTGTAGTGGGAGAGGTCAAGACGAATGTGGCGCAAAAACTCAAAATTCAAAAAACGGTTAGCGGTTTTGAGTTAGATCTGACTGCCTTAATGTTAGCGCCAAGACAAAAAACACAGATTCAACTAAGTCGATTTCCGAGGGTAGAGCGAGATATCACTTTGGAGGTAGATTTAGAAAAAACTTATAAGGAGTTTTTGGATGCTGTTACTGTTAGTTTGAAGAAGCAAGAAGATTTGATTTTTAAAATTAAGCCGGCTTCAATTTACCAAGCGGAGGGGGCGCAAAAGAAAAGAATTTCGCTGAAATTGGAATTTTCACATTTGAAACATACGCTGACGAGCACAGAAATTAAGGCTATCATGAGCGAAATAATTGAAACCGTAATTAAAATCGGAGCAAAGGAGATTTAAAATGCAAGAAAAAGACTTAAAAACCACTACTAGGCAAAGAATAATCATTATAATTATTGCGGCGGCGTTGTTTTTGTCAACTATGACGATTTATATTTTAATTGTATTGAATGGTTCGCAAAAAAGTTCGGACAAACAGCTAGACGCGCAAATTGCAGAACTGCAAACTCAGTTAACAAAGCAAAAAGCGGAGCTGGAAAAGGAAGAAAAAGCATTGTCTGGCAAGTATTTGGATACGCTACTGAAGTATAAAAAATCACAAGTGAAGGCCTACAATTCGGCTAAAGTGACGGCAGCGGGGCTAAAAACCAAGGAGTTGCAAGAGGGTGAGGGCGAGAAATTGGATACTAAAAATAGTTATTATGCCTACTATGTGGGCTGGTGCGCGGACGGTAGCGTGTTTGATTCTTCGTTTGACAATGCCAATACGCCGAGTAAATTGAAATCGCCGTTTGAGGCCAGTTATAAATCCAATGTGTTTGCGGGCTGGAAAGAGGGGGTTTTGGGGATGAAGATTGGTGGCGTGCGTGAGATTGCGATGCCTGGAGAACTGGGTGGTGGTAACGCACAGGAAATTTGTGGTGGCAAAAATAAGCCGCTGAAATTTATCGTTTTGGCGATTAAGCCAGAGGAAAAGTTTATCAAATTGAGCCAAAATTATCGCATAATTTCTTATAAATTGCAAATGCTATACAACCAGAAAACTAAACAGAACTCTGGGGCTGGGGCAGCCATACAATAATCCCCTAACCATAAGCATAGTTATTGACATTTTTGGGTAAGTGTGCTATAATATAGACATAGATTGCTGGTAGGTTGGCAATCTAAGTACACACGACATTTATAGGGGGGTAAAAAATGTTAAATATTATACTAATCGGCATCGTAATGCTGATAGTTGCCGGTATATGGGATGCGGACGTGAAACATCTAAAACGCAAAACCAAAAAGAGCACCATTTATTGGGTGCCGGCAACAGTCCTAGTCAGTGGGATTTATCGTTTCATTGGTCATAGCATGTCGCTATGGCTTGAGGCTCACAATATGGACACGTGTAGTCTCAGGGATCCGATGAGCCCTGGCACAATAATAACGATTGGCTTGTTTTTAGTGGCAATCTTTTGCTTTGCAGAGGCGGGCAAGATGATCTGTTACGCAAGAATAGGAAAGTCGTATATGTCTCGCAACAAATAGCGAGACATTTTTTATGGTGTATAATGATTTTATGGTGAATAATGATTTGAACTTTTTCTTTTATGATTTGGAGACTTCGGGGTTAAAGGCGAAAGAAGACCGAATTATGCAGTTTGCGGGGCAGAGGACGGATTTGGAGCTAAATCCGATTGGTGGGCCGATAAATATACTGGTGAGGCTGGCGCATGATACTCTGCCTGGGCCTAGCGCAATTATGGTGACAGGGATTACGCCGCAATCGACTCAAACAGGGATGAGCGAGGCGGAGTTTTGTCGATTTTTGGATAGAGAAATTTTTAAGCCGGGTACGATCGTGACGGGTTATAATTCGGTACGTTTTGATGATGAGTTTATGCGCTATTTGTGGTGGCGTAATTTTTACGATCCATACGAGTGGGAGTGGAAAAATGACAGGAGCCGTTGGGATCTTTTGGATGTGGTGAGGATTGTGCGGGCGCTGAGGCCAGATGGAATCAAATGGCCGGTACTACCTGGCGGGAAGGTGGTGAATCGACTAGAATTGATTACGAAAATGAATGGGATTGAACATGCGCACGCGCATGACGCTTTGTCGGATGTGGAGGCTTTGATTTCGGTGACTAAGTTAATCAAAGAGCGGCAGCCGAAAATGTTTGATTACCTGCTGGGTGTAAGAGATAAGAAAAAGGTGGCGGAACTGGTGAACTTGGACTTGAAGCGGCCGTTTGTTTATGCTTCGGGGACGTATAATTCCGAGTGGAATAAGACCACGGTGGCGTTCCCTCTGACGACGGGCAAAAATAGCAATTCGATTTTGGTGTTTGATTTGCGTTATAATTTGGATAAATTGCTGGAGGAAAAGCGAAAAAAAGAGGCGGAAGAGGCGGAAAAAGCCAAGTTGGAAGCAGAAAAACAACCGGCTTTGGTGCAGACGGGCCTAGAGGGTCTTTATACGCAACAAGATGAAAAGCAGGAAGATTTGTCGGATAAGACGAAAAAGAAACAGTTTAGTTTCTTCCCGATTGTAAAGGAGTTGAGTCTGAATAAATGTCCGGCGGTGGCGCCACTGGGGGTGTTGGAAGCGGAAAATGGTTGGACAAAAATAGGTTTGGATAAAGAAGTTGTGCAAAAAAATCTTGATGCGCTGCTGGCGCACCCAGAATTTGCTGAACAGATGCGGACTGATTTGGAAAAAGAGCAGGATTGGCCTGAGGCAGTGGATGCGGAAGCGGCACTTTATGATGGCTTTTTGGGAGAGGGGGATAAAATTAAATGTAACGCAGTGCGATCGGCGAATGTGGATAAACTGGCGGATTTTGAGCCAGAATTTCAAGATGAAAGGTTGTCTGAATTATTGTTGCATTACAAAGCACGGAATTTTGCAAAAAGTTTGAGTCAGAAAGAGGAGGAGGCTTGGGAAGAGTATCGCAAAGCAAGATTGAAACGCCAATTGTCGAATTTTAATAATCAGTTAGCGCAAATTAAACGAGAAGCCGAGGAGAAAAAGGCTAATTTTGGTGGTGAAACTGATGGTGAGATATTGATACGCAAACTGGAAGAGTGGCGTGATCAAGTTATGGG
>CAUPNJ010000043.1:0-4183 GCA_963512515.1 uncultured Candidatus Saccharibacteria bacterium
CCAGCTTCCTCAATCTCTTGCCTGTCTTCGGTAACCTTATTTAGAACTTTTTCTTTCCAATGCAAGATAGTTGGATAATTATAGCTAATTTCCTGTCCAAACACCCCCATCTCCTGGGCATTATTCGCCTCATGATATATTTTTGCAACATTAGACATCGCAAGATAAGGTAGTTCATTGCCATTTATCTCATTTCCCCCCGGATTTTCAGCTTCGACTATTCCAACCTTCATACCGCTATTCACTGCGACTAACGCGGCGGTTCTACCAGCCAACCCACAACCAATTATCAAGTAATCAAAATCAAATCTTCGCATAAGCCTCCCTTTCAAATTATCTTATCACGATTTTCGTAAACATAGGCTAAATCAGGGTTATATTTCATCAACTCTTTGGTTACTACCCTACTGATATCTAATTCTGTCACAGTTGCCCGTTTTTTCGTCCATTTTTCTACTTTTTCAGCTACTTTTTCAGCAATTATTCTGGTTGCCCCCTCATGCAGACCCAAAACTCTACCTTCGCGCAAAATGTCTTTCACCAGACGTTTTTTGGAAAATTTCGCAATCATACCACATCTTTCAACAACTTAAACGCCACCAAAAACAACGCCAAGGTCAAAAAACCACAGCCCGCTAATACCTTGAAAAAATTTTTATTTTTATTGCGCCATTTTTGTATTTCCGCCACCGTTTTGCCTTTTCTGACCGAAAATCTCAGAAACGCTAAAGGCGAAATTGCAATCATAGTATACAAAAATATACCTAGAATTTGCCAATAAGCCGGCAACAACAACACGCTATCCGCTGCCACCAAAAACAAAACCAGCGAAAACGGTAGCTCTGCAAAATTCGCCAACATACCTAGTGCAAACGCCTCTACATTGCTCTCGGTCTTGCCGGCTCGTCTGTTGATATAACGTGATACTGTCTTGGGTAGCCACAATTCCGTGGATCTACCGCTGCGATAGTAAAAAAACCAAACCGAAATTGCAAGCGCAATCAAGATCCCAGTCACAATCGCTAGGGCCTCCAAGCTCAAATTTCCCGCCGTCAAAACTGAAATAAAATAACACATTGCAGTCAAAATTAAACCAATCAAAAGCATCGCCCCCAAGATATAATTACTGGCTAGTCGCTTGGTTTTAATCTTAATATGTTTGCCCAAACTTTCATGATATAACAAAACCAAGGCCCCTAAACTCAGCTGCAAAGTCGCATGCACCACGCCAGCTAGCACAATCATACTAATCGCAGACCAATTCATACCTTAAATTATATCACACTTATGGTTAAAACCTACTCAGAGGTCAAAAATAAAAAATCGCCAAGTAAGCAAAAAACAAGTATAATCATAGTATTAGTATGAAAAATTTTAATACCCCACATGCCCCTGCGCCGGAGTCAGATAGTTTTAAGACGTAAACCGAATCATCATATCAGACAGTTGCCGAAATCCTCGATCCTCGCACTCTTTCGGGAATAGCTTTTCAAGCCTACACGTCATTCCAAAATGACTCCGAACAGATTTTTTCAGATTTTCGCGACGATAAGATTTACAACCCAAATTTGTCATATCCAAAACTTCAGGAAGTAGATGCTCTCAATCAAACCTACCTAGATTTATTGCAAGCTAAAACCGAGGCTCTTCAAATAACAGATGACGAGCTTCACCATTCCGTCATCGAGAGTACAATCGATCATAGTCTTCGCAAATTGTTTTACGTTGGTAAACTTATGGAAATCGATTATTACTCCAAACGCCATCAATCAATTCCGTCAGGAAGCATCACGCAAGCCAGAGAACTTAATCGTCAGGTTTACGGCGAGCCAGACCCAAAAATCACTAACGGCATCTTAAATCAAATTTGGCAAACTCTTGACCAAAAAAACTTCTCTTCCTCCGCTTCCCAGCTCTATAACGAGTTAAAAAACGGCTTCGATTATCAAAACAATCACATAGATGGCCTTCCCTTGCCAGAGAATAACGTCGATCAGTTGCCAGATTTTGATGCCGACGAATCTCTTGCTTGGGCCGGAGAATATATTTTAGAGAAAAACTCGGACATAGAAGCCTTAATCACTGAACTCTGGGATCAAAAAGTTGAGCTATTTGGTAAAGATTACAAAGCCGATCCAGAAGATATTAAAGAATTTTTCGAGCAAGTTCTTTGCCTACGGGATCCAAATCACGAATCTGGCATTACCGTAAAATTTGACCCCAACGCCAAAAATCTCTCTTGGAGTACCGCCAATATGGCCGTTGTTATCGGTGGCCAACGCGAACCAATCTCTAGCTCCCAAGAAATGTTCAAGAAAGTACTACACGAATTTGGCGTTCATGGTCAGCGCGCCATCAATGGTTTAGAAACTGGCCTACCTATTCTAGGTAGCGGGCTTTTCACCAACAGCGATCCAGCCGATTATTTATCATTCGAAGAAGGTCTCGCCACCATGCTCGAGGCTGCTGTAGACAAGAAAAAAACCAACTGGGCTCCAGCTAACATGAGTCTCTACCTTAACATTGCTTTAGTCGAGCGCGGATGTGATTTTCGCGACATTTACGAACTTGGCTGGAGATACCGTACCCTTTATGATATTGAGCCAAATCAAGAAATTTCAGACGAGTTAATCAATAAACATAAAAAACTTGCTTACAAATCGGCCGTGCGAGTTTTTAGAGGTAATCCCACAGATCCTCAATCCATGCCAGGACAAAAACCGCTCACCTATAACAAAGATTTATCCTATTTACGTGGCCGTCTTTCCGTTATGAGCTACCTTAAGCAGGCCTGGAAAGAGAAAGACACTGCAAAACTAGATGATCTTTTTGCAGCAAAATTTGACCCTACTATACCTGAACAACGAGCTATTGTCGATCAATTAAAACGCTAGTGCTTGTAAGAAAAATTCTTGGCGTGCTAAGCTACGGCCATGAAAAATATTCGCATCTTCTGTACCAAAACCATTACCCTTCTACTTGCCCTATGTCTGTCAGTCTATGCCCTCACACCCATAGTTGCCTCAAAATCACTTCCCACTAAATCGCCAGCCTTAGCCATTAAAGCCATCAACCCAGGTTACACCATTGACGGTAAACTCAACGTCGGGGAGTTTATCGAATTAGTACGTCGTCCCGATTCCACTCCACTTTCGCTCGCTGGTTTTTCCTTGCGCTATACCAACAGTAGCGGGAAGAGCAGTAATTTATTTAAGTTCCCTGAGGGTAGCCAAATGGCCAGCGAGACTCTCCTACTTAGATTTGCTGGTTCTCCAGATGCCAGCCAGTCTAACCTTACTTATACAAAAACTTTAGCACTAGATGCTGGGCCTTTGGAGTTGCTTTATCTGGATACCGTTATAGATACTGTCTGTTGGAACGGTAAAGCCTGCCTCCCAAAATTCTCCAAAGCTAACCCAACATCTCTAGTGCGAGAAAACGACCCCTTTGATCCAGAAGACCCATCGACTCTTCTTCCAGATCCGTTAGACCCAGGCTCGCCTAATTCAATCTTTAAGCATCAAGCTGATTACGAACCCAATTTTGACCCACTGGCCTATATTCCACCCTCTGAGCCCGAACAGCCAAAACAAGATCTCAAACCAGCAATTGCCGCCCACTGCCAAGGCCTAATCTTTAACGAAGTTTTCTCTTACTATCTAGATTCTCCGGCCGAACAATTCATTGAATTATATAATCTCTCCGACCACTCAATCGACCTAACCGGCTGTTCTATCAAATATCGCGCCAAAACTTTTAAACTCTCCGGCACTATCGCTCCCTCAGATTTTTACCTTTTTCAGTCCAGCACCCTCTCAATACCTAAAGCTTCTACTCGTCCACAACAATTTGAACTAATCGATTCAGATGGCAGTCTCATTTCCAACCTAACTTACCGAACCGGACCGAAAGATTCCTCTTACGCTCGCTTCGCCAGTTCTTGGCTCACTACTTTTCGCCCCACCCCAAACGAACCAAATATTTATCAACAATATCGCTCCTGCCCAGAAGGGAAGACTCTTAATCCCAAAACCGGGCAATGCGTTAAAGCCGCCACCACCAAGTCAAAGTCAAAATCTACCAAGGTTTGTCCAGCCGGCCAAATCCTTAATCCCGCCACCGGTCGTTGCAAAAAAACAACCCCAAGCCAAAACCAAAAAACCCTGCCAGGCTGGCTACGAAC
>CAUPNJ010000044.1:0-4001 GCA_963512515.1 uncultured Candidatus Saccharibacteria bacterium
TTGATGTTTCCAGCGCCACCATCCGCGCCGAAATGGCTAAACTAGAAGATGCTGGGCTGATTGTCCAGCCTCACACTTCTGCTGGTCGCGTCCCCACCGACGCCGGCTATCGTCTTTATGTCAACTCTCTGGTTGATGATCCCGAACAATGCTCACATGCATCCGATCGCGGAGTCTACGCTCTCGAAACTCGCATTAACGCCCAAACTCGCGCCGACGATGCTATCCGTGGAGCCGTTAACTCTCTTGTCGAGCTCACTGGCAATCTTGGCCTTGCTACTATCGGTAATCAACTCTATCTTTCTGGTATTTCGCATCTTTTTTCACAACCCGAATTTATCGACAATCAACGCATTAAATCTATTGCCAAACTTCTAGACAATCTTGAGCCCTGGCTACGAGAAGCCGCTCCAGGCAACCCCCTAAATATTTTTATTGGTTCTGAAAATCCTATCGGCAAATCTTCTGGCGCATCTTTAATTATTAGTAAATTTTCTTCGCCCTATTCCGACCGTAGCTATATCGGTGTTTTAGGTCCAACCCGTCAGAACTATGCTCATGTTATGAACCTGGTTCGCCGTGCAGGTTATATTTTAGAGGAGACATTGTAAATGCAAAAACCACAATCCCCCAAGATCGAGACCCTTCTAGCCGAAAATCAAGAACTACTACAAGATCTGCAACGCACTCGAGCCGATTTTGAAAATTTTCGTAAACAAACCGAAGCACAACGTCTGCAGTCGAAACAGTTGGCTGAAGCTGCTACCGTCGCCAAACTTTTACCCCTGCTAGACGACATCGATCGTGCCATTTCTGCTCACCCTGATACTTTATCTCCACTACAAAAAAGCTTTACCGCCAAGCTAAAGGAACTTGATATTACTAAAATTGATACTGTGGTAGGCACAGAATTTAATCCTGACTTTCATGAAGCTGTCTCCATGGAGGATGGCACTGGTAGCAAAGAAGTCATCGCCGAAACTTTACGCTCAGGCTACCTCTACAAGTCCGAAGTCCTTAGGCCGGCTATGGTACGAGTTAAATCCGTTTAACCTTTTTTAGCCATCGTACTTATGCTATAATTATAGGCATGCATGGGTCGGGCATCGAAGTAGACACAAACACCATCAAGCGCCGCGTTCGCGCCGCCAACTATCTCACGGTTGCTCAACTTTTTTTGCAGGATAATTTTCTACTTGAACGTCCGCTCACGTTTCAAGATATCAAACCCCGTCTTTTAGGACACTGGGGTACTTGCCCAGGTATCAATCTAGTATATGCTCACCTAAAACATTCTACTCTGCGTCAAATTAGACAAAATTTTACTTTCGTTCTTGGCCCGGGTCATGGTTTTCCTGCTCTTCAAGCCAATCTTTTTATTGACCGAGACTTAATCAAAGTCGACCCAAAAGCCACCACAGATCAAGCAGGGTTGTCCTATATTTGCCGTCAATTTTCCTGGCCAGGTGGATTTCCTTCTCACGCCAGCCCTATCACTCCAGGCGTCATTTGCGAAGGCGGAGAACTCGGTTATTCTCTCGCCACTGCTTACGGCTACAGTTTAAATAATCCCGACAAGTTTATTGTTACACTTATCGGCGATGGTGAGTTTGAAACCGCTACTATGATGGCCAGCCTCAATCTCAACCAACTTCTAGCTTCCCCCAAAAACGGCAAAGTTCTACCAATCCTACATCTCAATGGTTATAAAATTTCCGGCCCCACCCTTGCTGGTCGCCGTTCTGATCGTCAACTCGCCCAGCTTCTACGCGGTTTCGGCTACCAACCAATTTTTGTTAAAGACTTAAACCCTTTTACTTTGCAACTTGCACTCGTCCAAGCTTACAATATTTTTTCCGAAATTACACAAAATTTTTATCGCCGTCCCGTAAGTTCCAGAACGCAACCCAGTGACCAAACCATTCTTTATCCTTTCATTGTTCTAAAAACAGAAAAAGGTTTTTCTGGACCTAAATCGCTCAACGGTGCCAAAATTACAGGGAATTATAAATCACACCAAATTCCTTTACCAAATGCTAAAACCGATCCTACAGAATTAAAAATCTTAGAAACTTGGCTCAAATCTTACCATTTTGAACAGTTGTTTGATTCAGAGAAAGGATTTACATTATGACCAAATTCAAACCAGGCCGCACCCTCACCTCCTCCGCCGAGGTTTTCGGCTCTCTTCTCAAGCAAGAATTAGAATCCAACCCTCATTTTTACTTTTTCTCTCCCGACGAAACTACCAGTAATCGCCTAGCGGCGGTCTACGAATCAGCTCAGCGCGCTTGGGCGAATCTATCCACCGAACCCCAAGATTTACCCTCCGCAGTCGATGGTCACATCGTCGAACTTTTGTCCGAAAATGTACTCTTTGCTACCATGCAAGGTCATTTATTTGCCGAAAAACCGGCCCTTATGACCAGTTACGAAGCATTTTTTTCAATCATCACCGCTCAAATTATTCAGCATCTTAAATTTCTTGAACAGTCCTCTTCTACGAGCTGGCGTCCCAAATATCCTGCCGCCAACCTCCTTTCTACTAGTACTTGTTGGCGCCAAGATCACAATGGCTTTTCTCATCAGTCGCCCTCCCTCATTTCCGCCTTGCTAGCCCGTCCCCATCAAAACGTCAACTGTCTCTTTCCGGTGGACGACAACGCTTCGCGTGCCGCTTATCAATTTATGTTAACTAGCCAAAACGTTGTTAACTTAACAACATTTAATAAAATCGAGCAACCTCGCTGGATCGATTCTTATCAGGCCTTTGAACAACTTGATTCTGGTGGTGCCAGCATTTTCGATTTTATTAGCGACACCAATCCCGATTTTATTTTTACCGCTGCCGGTGATATTGCTACTCGTGAGGCTATTTATGCTATGCAACTTTTGCGCTATTCTTTACCAAATATTAAACTTCGTTTCGTCAATATTGCTTCGCTTGTTCATGGCGCCATCGGCACCCATCAACATCAACTTTCTCAGTCTGATTTTGATCGGTTGTTTGGCAAAAATCAAACTATAATCGCTAATTTTCATGGCTATCCAGATACCTTACGTCACATCTTAGCCAATTACACTAATGCAGACCGCATCATTGCTCACGGTTTCATTGAACAGGGCAGTACCACCACTCCATTTGAAATGCTACGATTAAATCGAGCCTCTCGCTACGATCTTGCCATCAGTGTTGCCAAACAGCTAAACCGTCCCGATCTTGTAACTAGCTACCAAACCATACTGGACCGAAACACTGCCCATACCCAAAAATATGGCACCGACAAAATTTCTGAAATTATCCTTTAAATTATTTATTTTTTCGAATTTTCGGCTTGCGACTAGGTTTTATCAACTTAGCAAACATCATGCGCCCCGCTGCCGTTTGCAGAAAACGCACAAACTCCACCTGCACTTCGTGACCAATTTTATTTTTTGCATCATCTACTACTACCATCGTGCCATCTGGTAAATGCCCCACACCTTGCTTTGCGCCACTTCCCTCTGAAGTGATTTTTAAAACGAATTTTTCTCCAGGCAAATATTCAGACCTTAGCACCATCGCTAAATCATTCACATTCAATACGTCAATTTTTTCCGTCGCAGCAACTTTGCCCAAATTAAAATCTACCGTACAGATTGCGCCATGATTTTCTTTGGCTAGCTCAATTAGTCTATCGTCCACCAAGGTTCTATCCAGAGGATCTTGTAAAATTGTTGTATCACAGTACACCACTCTTTCCAGTTCGTTCACTACATCCAGACCAAATCTGGCTCGGCTTCTTTTTTCGGCATCTTTCCCGTCTGCCAATAATTGCAATTCTCTAATTACACTTCTTGGAATAATTAAGTTGTCACCAATAAATCCAGTCTTGGCTATTTCCAAAATTCTTCCATCAATCAAAGCCGAAGTATCGACGTATATTTTTCGTTTTTGTCCACAACCTGACCTAAATTTTTCTTGCCACCCAGTTTTTAACACCAAGTAGGAAGTTTCAATC
>CAUPNJ010000045.1:0-3913 GCA_963512515.1 uncultured Candidatus Saccharibacteria bacterium
CATCCACATCCTCTTTATCGGGTTGATAAATTAAATTGTTACCAAAATCGCTCGGTAACGTTACGATATGGATTTTTTGTTGGCCATTAGGTATGTAATCCTTAAGCTCATAGCTTGCCTGCATGCTTATCATTCTATTTGCGCCAAGTCGTTCTAGGCGATTTAGTACGTATTTAGCCGAATTACCACGGTTCGAATCTTCATTTTTGAATTTCGAAAGTTGATTTATAACCACGGCTGGAATAAAAATTTCTGCCTGTGATAAATCTACAGTAGCTTCGTCCATAGAATGGCTTCCGTCATTTACTATGATATGGGGATAATCAATTAAGATCCCTGTATCAATTACGTACTTTTTGTTAATTTGTGACTTCATATAAACCTCCTGTTAAAGAACTGGATCGAAACGTCCAAAAATCGGACGTTGACCTTAAAAATTTGGATAAAATTAACCCTATTTATATTATATCAGTTATAGCAAGAAAAGTCAACTTAATGGTCGTTGTGGAAGGAGAACATGATGGGAGTACCGATCAGGGGGAATTTTTCGCGGATTTTGCGCTCCAGATAGCGTTTGTAAGACCAGTGCATCAACTCCATGTCTCGACCATGAATCACAAACCAAGGCGGACAAGTGTCAGTCTGAACGATGTATTTTGGTTTGGGGTGAGTATTTTTTAGTCCGGCGGGGGGATGAGATAGAATCGCTTGGCGGAGGACTTCATTTAGATCTGAAGTTTTAATCTCGGTACGGCGAGACTGATCAATGTTGAGAGCGAGTTCAAAAAGCTTGGTGATGTTTTTGCCAGTGACAGAACTAGTGATAAGTACGGGGGCGTAGGGCAAGAAATTAAAGTCACGTTCAAGGTTGTTTAAAATTTGGTCGGTCGGAGAAATGGGACCATCGGTGTTTGATGAAGATTTGATTAAATCAGATTTAGTGACGATTAAAATAATGCCTTTGCCGGCTTCGACAATTTGTCCGGCCAAGGATTGATCAAGCTTGGCGTGGGGCTCGGTTGAGTCAATCAGAAGAGCGCAAATATCAGATTCTTCAATGGCAGATAAAGTGCGAAGACAGGAGAATTTTTCGATTCCGACCTCGCGCTTCCCTGGTTTGCGAAGTCCCGCGGTGTCTAAAATTTCAATGGGACGATTTTTGAACTTAAGTTGAATGCGATTAATGTCTCGAGTGGTTCCCTGTTTGCTACTAACAATGGCTTGTTGTTTTTGTCCTAAACTGTTAAACAGTGAGCTTTTGCCGACGTTGGGGCGGCCAATTAAGGCAATTTTTAGAGGTGATGGAGTAGATTTGGCGGAACTGGTCTTGGCGCTTTGTTTCTTTAGAGGAGAGTCGAGATTTAAAATTTGACGAATCTGAGTTTTGAGTTGTTGGATACCCTGTCCAGTTGTGGCGGAGGTACGGAGTTTGGTCTGAATACCAAAATGAATAAATTCGTGATCATCTAAGGCTTCGCCGAGGTCGGATTTATTCAGGACTAAAATAACGGGTTTTTGGGATTTAAGGGCGGATTTGGCAATATTTTTATTTTTAAAATCAGGATATTTGCTAGCGTCAACAGTTAATAAAATTAGATCAGCTACGTCGATGGCGTCGTTGATTTGATCTTGAATTGAGGCTTCAAAATCATCTTCGGGCGATTTAAGACCGGCGGTATCAATCAAGAGAAACTGGTTATCGATCGTAGCCATAACATTATCGCGAGTAGTACCTTGTTCGCGGGCCACAATAGCTATTTTTTGGCGGGCCAAACGATTAAGCAGGCTGGATTTGCCGGCGTTAGTTTGACCGATTAGTGCAACGATGGGAAGTTTTTTCATACTGGCTTTTATTATGATAAAAAAATATGGTTTTGTCAAGAATGACTGAGAGTTTATGTGGCGGAAATTTTACTGCAAAATAAACATAGACGTGATACAATCAATTTAATGAGAAGACAAAAGCAACCATTTAGAAATAAATTACAAAAGCATAAAAAACCTTTGATTGTGACTGCAATCATCGTTTTATTGGCGGCGACTTTGGCCGCGTTTTATTTTTGGGTTTACTTGCCCAGCTTGCCAGCAGATAAAGTACCGGCCCCGTTTCGTCCAAAGAAGGCTAAATTATATAGTTCTCTATCTGGAGAAAAGCTGAAGAATGCAGCGGACGATAAAAAACCGATAACTTGTGTTCAGGTGCCGAACGGAATGGATGGAGCAAGACCTCAAGCCGGCCTACATTCGGCTAAAATTGTGTTGGAGGCGATTGCGGAAGCTGGAATTACTCGGTTTGCGGCAGTATTTCAGAATCAACAAGATAGTGTGATTGGACCGATTAGGTCGCTCAGGCCTTACTTTTATGATTTTGATCGTCCATTAAATTGTACAGTGGTGCATGCAGGAGGATCCGATGAAGCGCTGAATGCGATCAGAGGATACGAACGAGATTTGACAGAATCGCATGATTATATGTGGCGAAATCGGGGTAGCTGGCAGGGCGGAGCCTATCTTGGTTATATTGCTCCAAATAATTTGTTTACTTCTACGGATTTATTAAATAGTTTCAATAAAGCTAAAGGTATTGAAAAATCTGATTTCAAAGCCTTTAAGCGAATGACGCCAAAGAAAGCCAAACAACAGGCTAGCAAAAATAAACAAGTGGTGGAGCGAGTTGATTTGTCATTTGGATCTACTAGTGATTTCAATGTTTACTATGTGTATGAACGGGCGAACAATAGTTATGCACGTTTTTATGCCAGTGGACAGCCTCACTTAAGTTACGCTTGTGCGGCCGGTCAGGATAAGCCTAACCCAAAGACTCATTGTGGTAAGGCTGAACAATTACGGCCAAAAGTGGTGGTCGCAATGGTGGTGAAAGAATGGAGACATCAAGATGGTTATCACGAAGAAATTAAAATGACAGGAAGCGGTAAGGCGGTGATTTTTCAGAATGGTAAAGCCACAAAAGTTAAGTGGCAGAAGAAAACGGCAGAAGATCAGATTAAATTCATTGACAAGGACGGAAAAGTGGTTCCGTTGGCGCCTGGACAGACTTGGATTTCGGCAATTCCAGAGCAGGCTGGCAAGATCGCTTATTGAAAAAACGATTAAATATGATAAAATGAATTGGCAAGGCTCCTTCGTCTAGTGGTCCAGGACGTCTGGTTCTCATCCAGAAAATCGCGGGTTCGACTCCCGCAGGAGTCACCAATTCGAATTTGGAAACACTTGTTGTATAGTTTACGATGAGTGTTTTTTTGTATATAATAAGCTTATGGATAATGAAGGCGTGAATCGGAATGACAGCGCACTTGATGATGTTTGGTCTCAGGAGATGCGGGGTGGTCAAGGGCAGACGCAGAAACAATTAGACGCTTTGGAAGCGGCACGACAGAGTGAAGAAGATTCTTTGGTTAGAGGCGAGGAGCATAGCGAAGATGCGGTCGCAAAGAATAATGTAGAAAAAGCTAGAGATGCCGAGGGGTTTAAAAATAGCGTTGTTGGGAATAAGGGGCAGGATAAGTCTGCGAAGCTGAAGGGTTTAGGTAAATTTGGGACAACCAAGAAAGGGCTAAAAAAATACGGACCGGTCGGAGCGGCGCTAGGAATGATGATGACGGTTATGGCGATTTTTGGTGTAGTGACAGGAGGAGGATTAACTAGTTTTGTTGAAAACGGTATGAATATTAACAATACCCAAAGAATTTCAATGAGCAAACGTTTTGGTTTTCTCGGTAAGCGTATGTTGGGTGACGGTCGTACTTATATTGCGAAAAAAGGCGGAATTTTTTCGCGTGAGAAGTTTAAAATTTCGGACGAAATGGCGAAAAATTTAAAAAAACAAGGTATTAATTATCTGGAAATTGAAGGAAGTGACGGCAAGAAGCTTAGAGTGTTGCACTTTAAGGAT
>CAUPNJ010000046.1:0-3859 GCA_963512515.1 uncultured Candidatus Saccharibacteria bacterium
ACCAGTTTTGGCGTTCATTATTTTTCTTTAAAGGAGATTATGAAGTTTTATCTATTAAGGTGCCGATTTACCAAGATGCCGTGATGGAAGACACTTTATGGAAGACCCTAAAAGCACAGTTCGTGCAACTAAGGCGTTGGGATTACGGAGCTTCAGACGTTGCTTATGTGGGGGTGCGTTTATTTAGTAAGGAAAGGCAGATGCCGTTTTTGTCGTTGTTTGCTAAATTTGTCAGGTTGTTAGATGGGCATGTGACGTTGGCCGCTATGGCTCCGATTGTAGCTTTTGGAGGTTGGGTGCCGAGACTTTTGAATTTTCAGTCAAGAGAACTTTTAACTTATAATTTACCCAGCACGGTGAGTTGGATTCAAATGATAGCTAGCGTAGGTATAATGATTACGATTATCGTTTCGCTAAGAATGTTACCGCCGAGACCGGTGGGATATTCTTCGAAACGAACTTTGATGATGGTGCTTCAGTGGGTTCTGATGCCGGTGGTGGCGATAATATATCAATCTTTTACGGCTTTTTATTCACAGACTCGACTGTTGACGGGGAATTATATGGAAAAATTTGACGTAACCAAAAAGATTATAAAAAAATAAAACTCAGCCGTAGCTGATTTTAGTGAGTGGTGGGGCGCGAGGGATTCGAACCCCCGACTTCCTCGGTGTAAACGAGACACTCTAGCCAACTGAGTTAGCGCCCCTGATAATTGCAGGTGTCTCTTTATTTTAACATGTTTTTGTGATAAAATAAAGAGAAGAAAGGAAAAGTCATGAGTAACAAAATGCAAAAAAATCAAAAAACCCCTAAACAGCATGGAGAGAAAATGACAACAACAACTGAAACCATGCGCCACACTTTGAGCCATGTGTTGGCGGCAGCAGTACAACAGATTTACCCAGCAGTGCAGTTTGGTATTGGTCCGGCGATAGAAAATGGTTTTTATTATGATATTAATTTTGGTGATGTGAAAATTTCAGATGCAGATTTGCCAAAAATAGAGAAGAAGATGCGGGGGATTATTGCGCGTAAATTAGATTTGATTAAAGAAGTGAAGACGCGAGAGGATGCGATAATTTGGGCAGAAGAAAATAAACAGATTTATAAAAAAGAATTGATCCAAGATTTACCACAAGATGAGGAGGTGTCTTTTTATACTTTGGGTGATTTTAAAGATTTGTGTAGAGGGCCACATCTATCGAATACCAAGGATTGTGGGGTGTTCAAGTTGACGAGAGTGGCAGGAGCTTACTGGCGTGGTGACGAAAAGCGTGAGATGCTAACTAGGATTTACGGCGTAGCTTTTGAAACTGAGGAGGAATTAACAGAATACCTCACTAGACAGGAAGAAGCAAAAGCGAGAGACCATCGTAAACTTGGCCGTGAATTAGATTTGTTTTGTTTTTCTGATTTAGTGGGGGCAGGGTTGCCAATGTTTACGCCAAGAGGGACGGTGCTTAGAGACGTAATGGCAGATTATTCTTTGAGATTGCGTAAACGTGCTGGATTTGAGCGAGTTTGGACTCCACATATTACCAAGATGGACTTATACAAAGCTTCTGGTCACTATGCTAAATTTGGGGCGGAATTGTTTATAGTGAATTCTCAAGTGAACGGAGAGAAATTTGCATTAAAACCGATGAACTGTCCGCATCATGCACAAATTTTTGCATCTAAACCTCGAACTTACAAAGAGATGCCTGTGCGATACATGGAGGCGACTACGGATTATCGAGACGAAAAAACAGGAGAACTGGGTGGACTATCTAGAGTAAGATCTTTGACACAGGACGATTCGCATGTTTTTTGTAGAAATAGTCAGATTAAGGGCGAGATTCAGAATCTAGTAACGATTGTACGTGAGCTATATTCAACTGTGGGTATGAGCAGGATGAGAGTGCGCTTGTCTTATCGTAATGATGAAGATAAATATTTGGGAGATCGTAAATTATGGGATTTGGCGCAGAGAGAAATTAAACAGGCGGCGATAGATAATAATTTGGAATATTTTGAGATGGAGGGTGAGGCCGCGTTTTATGGTCCGAAGATCGATTTTATGGTAGAAGATGCGATTGGAAGAGAGCATCAAGTGGCAACGGTCCAGATTGATTTTGTGCAGCCAGAGCGTTTTGAACTAGAATTTATTAACGAAAAAGGCGAGAAAGAACGTCCGGTGATGATTCACCATGCGACTTTAGGCTCAGTAGAACGATTTTTGTCAGTGTTTATCGAGCATACTGGTGGTTGGTTTCCGTTTTGGTGTGCGCCAGAACAAGTGAGGATTGTGACAGTAAACGATCAAGTAGAAGATTATACAAAAGAAATCGAAAAAGTACTCAGTTCTGTGGTTTTAGAGAAACCTTTACCACATAATGAATTAAGGTTTGACACTGATTATTCAAGTGAAAGTTTAGGCAAAAAAATTCGTCGAGCCACAGAGATGAGAGTGCCGGTAATATTAGTGGTAGGGCCTAAAGACGCAGATGAAAAGATAGTTAGTTTGAGGCTTAAAGATAGCGAAGAAAAGATAAAATTAGCAGAATTGGCGGAGTACTTACAAAATTTACGATAAAAAAATCAGCAAGTATGTTGGCCCGACGGTAGTAATTGTAGGGCCGACTGGGTCCGGCAAGACTAAGATAGCAGTTGATTTGGTTTTGCTTTTGAGAGAGAAACGTCGATTGGACGGGGAGATTATTGCGGCCGACTCCAGAACTATCTATAAAGGTTTAGATATTGGCACGGCTAAGCCAAACACTGAAGAACAAAGAGGGGTAGTGCACCATGGATTAGACGTAGTGAATCCTAATGAAAGGTTCACGGTAGCAGATTGGAAGAAATATGCTGAACAAAAGATTGAGGAGATAAAAGGAAGGGGAAAAGTGCCGATTGTGGTCGGTGGAACGGGACTATATGTTGATGCTTTAATTTATAATTATCGTTTTTCTGAACAAAAAAATTGTTCAGACAGAACAGAGATGAATGATGGTTTTTTGGTGTTTGGAATAAAATGTGACCCGGAAAAATTACGAGAAAGATTAGCAAAGCGTTTAGATAATATGTATAGGGATGAGTTGTTTTTAGAGACAAAAAAAATGGTAGAGAATTATGGCTGGGAGAGTCAGGCGATGAAGAGTAATGTTTATCAATTTGTCTGGAGATACTTGCAGGGGGAGCTAAGTCTAGCCGAAGCCAAACAACAAAATCTATATGACGATTGGCATTTAGCCAAAAGACAGATAACTTGGTTTAAACGTAATCATAATATAATTTGGTTGCCGCTTGAAAAAATTATTCAGAACGTGATAGAATTATTACAAGATGAGTAAAGAAAATAATTTTCCTTTAGAAAAATTGTTTGGTTCGAAGACGCGGACTAAACTGTTGCAGCTTTTCTTTAACAATACTAATAAATCATATTATGTGCGTGAAATTACACGAGTGATTAGTGAACAGATTAACTCGGTGCGTAGAGAATTATCGAATTTAGAAGTTTATTATTCCGCAAATAGTAAACATCCTTATGCGCACGCATTAACGGAATTGTTCGGGGTAAAGTTTGATGTGGCACGAGAAAAAGACATACGTAAAAGTGGCTGGGAAGAATATGTGAAGCCGGTTGGCAAATATCTAAAAGCCTTAATTGTAACTAATCGTGTACCCGGTCAAGAAGGACTTGATTTAATGATAGTCGGGAATGATAAAACAAAGAAATTGACACACTGGGCGGAAGTGATAGAAAAGAAACAGGGTAAACCGCTAAATTATAGCATTATGACGGGTGATGATTTTTTGTATCGTTTGAGTGTTAGGGATCGTTTTATTAGCGAAGTGCTAGAGATGGATATCAGCG
>CAUPNJ010000047.1:0-3854 GCA_963512515.1 uncultured Candidatus Saccharibacteria bacterium
GAGCCGTAACCAAAAGATTTATTTAAATCTTGAAGCTTGATGAGAGGGCGGCGTGGAGGATTGGGTAGTATGGGGACCTCTGTAAACATTAAGTTATTATACTGGATTTTTAAGATGATGACAAGGTGATTATAGAGAAGAAAAGACATTAAATAATATTTGGGAAGCAAAGCGGATTGTGTTAGAATTATGAGTAGATGAAAAAAGAGAAAAGAGTAATTGACCCGATGTTGGTGTCGGCAAATAGAGCTGTGCGATCAAGGCGTGCGGTTGATTTTAAAACGCAAAAAAAAGTGAAGAAAGCTGTTCCTAATAACGAAGTGGTAGCGGATTATCAAAAAGCCGTTAAGGCTATAGAGTCGGAGCAGGCTTATGATGATTTTTGGCGAGATGACAAAGATGGGGAACAACTGGATAGGTTATGGAGGGGTGATGACCATAAAGAAGGCTTAGAAGATAATTTTAAAGAGGTTTTGGACGAAAATTGGTTTGATGCAGAAGATGATAAGAAAAGAGGTAAAAATAAAAAAGTAAAAAAGCCCAAGAAGGCGAAGAAAAAGTGGTCTAAGGGTAAAAAATTTGTAGTTTCGTTGATAGTTTTGATTGTTTTGGCGATTTTGACAGTTGGAATTTATGCATTTTTGGTTTTAGGGAAAGCTTCTAATATTTTCAAAGGTAATGTGTTTGACTTGGTGCAGAGTGCGCCACTGAAGCAGGATAAAAATGGACGGAGTAATTTTTTGATTTTTGGCAATTCTGAAGATGAGATTGGGCACGGTGGGGCAATGCTGGCAGATTCAATTATGGTGCTTTCGGTAAATCAGAACAAAAAAGACGCCAAAATGTTTAGCGTGCCACGCGATTTGTGGATTAAATACCAGGAAGCGTGTTCGGTGGGATATAAGGGCAAGATTAATGCGGTATATATGTGTGGTTTGGAAAAATATAATAATGATAGGGAAAAAGCAGCGGAATTGTTTAGAGAGGAAGTGAAAAAAATTACGGGAGTAGAGGTTCAGTATTATGTGATGACGGATTGGACGGCGGTAAGAGAAGTAACGGATGCTTTGGGCGGAATAACCGTGAAGCCTTATTCGGATGATCCTAGAGGCTTATACGATGTGGCGACGGGTTTAAATTTATCGAACAGCAATCATCATTTGAACGGGGAGCAGGCTTTGGCGTTGGCTCGATCGAGGAATTCGCACGGTGGATATGGCTTATCTAAAAGTAATTTTGATCGTGAGAAAAATCAGCAGTTGATTTTGGCAGCGATGAAGGAAAAGGCGTTAAGTGCTGGTGTGCTTTCGAATCCAGATAAGGTGTTTAAGATGATGGATTCTTTGGATAAAAATATTAAAACCAATGTTTCGATGGCGGAGATTAGAACAGTTTTGGATATAGCGAACGGAATGAAAGGACAGATTAAATCGATTCAAACCGATAACTTATATAAAACTGGGAATATTCAGGGGGCGAGTGTGGTGATTCCGGCGGAGGCGACAACTTATAATCCGTTTGAATATGAGGAGTTGCAGAGTTATTTGAACAAAAAATTGACTCAAGAGAAGGTGAAAAAGGCGAAGAAGGCAAATAAAAAGGAGACCTAGGGGTCTCTTTTTGTTGTGTTGGCGGAAGCGAGAGGATTCGAACCTCCGAAACGGTTGCCCGTTTACACGCTTTCCAAGCGTGCGCCTTCAACCGCTCGGCCACGCTTCCGTCTGTAGGTATTATAACATAGGAATGGTAACAGTGGTAAAAATATGTTAAACTAAAAAAATGAATGAAGCTAGTATAGAGCTAAAAAAAGTTGTTCAAAAGTTATTCGGTGTGGAAATTATACCGAACATGGTGCTAGAAGAAAATAAAACTTTTCAAGATGGAAGAAAAGTGGATTTTGCTTCGAATGTAGCCTTAAAATTAGCGAGAGTGGCGAAACGATCACCAATGGCGATTGCAAAGCAAATTGCTGGGGAAATTGAAGGATTTGAAGTGGAAGTGGCCAGTCCTGGATTTTTGAATTTTATACTACCAGATGAATATTTTATGCAGAAATTAGGGGGTTTTGAGCAAAATTTTGAAAAAAATATATCATGCAATGAATATGAAGGCCAAATGATAGTTTGTGAATTTTCAGACCCAAATCCGTTCAAGGTGTTACACGTGGGGCATTTATATACATCGATAGTAGGAGATGTGATTTCAAGGCTAGTGGAATTTGCGGGCGGGAAAGCAATAAGGGCGAATTTTGGCGGTGACGTAGGTTTGCATGTGGCAAAAACTTTATATGCGATGATGAAGCAACAGCAAAAATTGGCAGAGCTGATGTTGGATGATGAGAAAGTAGAGCCAGAGGTATCGCTGGAGAAAAAATCGAGATTTATGGCGAATTGCTATGTGGAGGGGACGAGGCTAGAGGAATCAGATGAGATGGCGCGAGCGGAGATTAAGGCGTTAAACAAACAAATTTATGAGATTTCGCAGGCTGGAGAAGAGGCTGGTCGGCAGTCGGAGTTGGCAAGAGCTTACTGGTGGGGACGCAAAGTTAGCTATGCTTATTTTGAGGATTTTTATAGAAAAGTGGGGGTAAAATTTGATAAATACTATCCTGAATCGACTGTGGCGGGACGAGGGTTAGAGATCATTAAGAAGCATCTAAAAGAAGGAATTTATGAAGAATCGGATGGAGCGCTGGTGTTTAAGGGTGAAAAATATGGTTTACATACGAGAGTATTTGTGAATGCGGCGGGACTTCCAACTTATGAAGCTAAAGATGTAGGATTGATTTTTACGAAATGGGATGATTATAAGTTTGATAAATCGATCGTGATTACCGGAAATGACATCATCGATTATATGAAGGTGGTATTAAAATCGATTGAACAATATGAGCCGGAGCTAGTAAAGAAGACTTTACATTTGACGCATGGAAATGTGCGGTTGCCTGGTAATGAAAAAATGTCCTCAAGGAAAGGAAACTTTTTAGAGGCGGAAGAGGTGTTGAATTTGCTTGTTGAGGAACTAGATAATCAGTATAATTCTAAAGATTTAAAAGTGGTGGAAGGTGCGATAAAATACGCTTTTTTGAAATATAAAATTGGTGGAAATATAATTTTTGATGTTAAAAATTCGGTTTCGATGACGGGAAATGCGGGACCGTATTTGCAATATGCGGCGGTGCGAGCACAAAAAGTGATGGGTAATTTGATGAAGGATGGGGTGAAACAGGAAAATAAAAATTGGCAGATAAATAAATATGAGCGTGATTTGATGAAGAAAATAGTAGAGTATCCGATGGTTTTGCAGGGTGCGGTGAAAGAATTAGCACCACATAAAGTTTGTAATTATTTATACGAGTTGGCGCAGAATTTTAGTCGTTTTTATGAACAAGTGAAAGTGGCGGGTAGTGAATATGAGTTTGAGCGAGGAAAAATTGTACTCTGTTATTTGAAAGTTTTGACGCATGGTTTGGAGATTTTGGGGATTGAAGTACCAGATAGGATGTAAACTTGGAGTTGACGATGAAAAAGCAGCTGAATAAGAAAAAAGCTAGTTTACTATGGGTGGATTTGGAGATGACGGGGCTTTCGCCAGAGAAAGACCGGATTTTGGAAGTGGCGGCGATTGCGACGGATTGGGATTTGGAGCCGGCGGCTGAAATGGCAGCGGTGGTAAAAGTGCCGGAAGTGCTGATGAAAAGGCGGATGGTGGGGGAGTTTTGGCAGAAGAATCAAGCGGCTCGCGAGGGGCTGTTTGAACAAAATAAAACAGGGGAGAGCGCTAGTAAAGTGGAGTGGAAATTGCTGGATTTTGTGGAAGAGAATTTTGGCGCGGAGGTGTTTTTGGCGGGGAAT
>CAUPNJ010000048.1:0-3832 GCA_963512515.1 uncultured Candidatus Saccharibacteria bacterium
TTCCACCCGACCTCAACATCACCCAGCCTCCAACCGCTGACCCTACAGCTTTTCAGATTCCGCCAAACCTGTTTTAATCTCATATATGGATCAAATTATTTTAGTAGACAAACCCAAAGGTATTACTTCTTTTGGTGTGGTTGCTCGCCTGCGCCGCACTCTTACCAAACAACTCGGCCACAAAATCAAAGTCGGCCACACCGGCACTCTGGACCCATTTGCCACCGGACTCCTGATTTTACTTACCGGTAAAAACACCAAAAAATCCAATGATTTTCTCAAAAAAGATAAATGGTATGAAGCCACCCTTCAACTCGGTGCCACCTCTACCACAGGCGATCCAGAGGGTGAAATTACCCCTCAAAACCATGTTTTAGCTCCTACCAAAACGCAAATCGAAACCGCTCTCGCAAAATTTACAGGTGAAATCAGCCAAAAAGTACCCGCCTTTTCCGCCGTCAAAATCAATGGTCAGCGCGCCTATAAACTCGCTCGCCAAGGCAAAACCGTAGCCACTCCCACCCGCCAAGTCCAAATTTATCAAATTGACCTGATTGAATACGATTGCCCCAAGCTCAAAATTCGCACCCACGTCAGTAGTGGCACTTACATTCGCGCTCTTGCTGAAAATATCGGCCAAGCTCTCGGCACTGGCGCTTACCTCACCGCACTGAGACGCACCCAAATTGGCGAATATTCAATCGCCTCAGCAAAGCCCCTTGAGCAGATTCTTGAAAATCTTGAGTCAAATTCTTGCCAACCCCATAACACTATGTTATAATCCCACCAGTATGATTACAAAAGAAAAGAAAGCAACTGCTATTTCCAAGCTTGCACGCGGCAAGCAAGATGTCGGTTCCTCGGAGGTTCAGATTTCAATTTTAACCGATCGCATCAAAGAAGTCACTGAGCATGTCAAAGAGCACAAGCATGATTTCATGGCTCGTCGCGGCCTAATGCAAATGGTTGGTCGTCGCAAAAAATTATTAAAATATCTCGAGCGCACCGATTTCGATTTGTACAAAAAGACCATCACCAAGCTTGGCTTACGCAAATAATAGCAATCCCAACAAAAACTCCGCTAAAAGCGGAGTTTTTTGATTTTTAAAACCCATGAAAAAGGACCCCAACAGGGGCCCAAATGTAGATCTCAACCAGCGCTCTAATCAATTATTTTTCAATATATTCGACTAAAGCATCTATGTATTTGTATTGAGCCTCGCTCATTATGCGAGCTACCAGCTCATTACTTAATTTTTTATCCTTGACAGTAACCTCGTTTGGCATCAAGGTTATTGTTACGGTTGGCTGCTTCTCCATATCCAGGCCACGTTTTGCTATCATAACCATATGCAGCAGCCTCCTGCCTTTGCCACTTTTATCCCAATACTCATCTTGTATTGGATACCATAACCTCAGCAAAGGGTCATCTTCATAAGGATGATCATCCTTATCTACTTTTTTGTGTAGAATTATCGCATTTCCCACGATTTCTACACGGGTTTTTTCTGGTTTTTTAAAGTTCTTTTCCGACATATTAACCCCCTTATCAGAAATAAAATGTAAAAGATCTACCTCCCTATTATAGCACAAATTCATCAAAAAGTCCATACCACCGCCCCAAAAACCGCCAACTCATTCGCTTTTACCCTTCAAACGTGATACACTGGTACCAGTCATTTAACATCGGGAAGACGGCGGATATTTGCTACTTAAAAGCCAAAAAGTATCAGTTATCTGGTGTTTTCCCAGAAAGGTAATTATGGAAATTATCAACCCTAAAGGGGAGCAAACTTTACGTGTTTCAACCGATTGGTGTGGACGCCCGCTTACACTCGAAGTCAATCGAGTCGGTTTTCGTTCCAGTAGTAGCGTCTTGGTCCGCTACGGCGACACCGTCGTTTTGGGCTCGGTCGTGGTCAGCGACAAGCCAATTCAGCAGGATTTCTTCCCACTTTCCATCAACTACGAAGAAAAGTTTTATGCTGCCGGCAAAATCAGCGGCTCCAAGTTCATCAAGCGCGAAGGTAAACCTTCCGATGAGGCGATTTTAATTGGCCGCTTGATTGACCGTCCTATTCGCCCACTTTTCCCCAAAGGTTATCGTCAAGAAATCCAAGTTGTCGTCACGGTTCTCTCTATGGATCCAGCTTTTCGTCCAGACGTCGTCGGCATGCTGGCCGCCTCTGCCGCCCTACATAACGCCGGCGTACCTTTTGACGGTCCAGTGGCTGGGCTGCGCATTGGTCGCGTAAATAGTAAGTTTAAGGCCTTCCTCACCCCAGAAGAACGTGCAAAATCCGACCTAGATCTTGTGGTTGCTGTCAAAGATGAAAAAGTCATGATGGTTGAGGCTGGTGCCGATCAGGTTCCAGAAGATATTATCATCGAAGCTATGCACTGGGCGGTTGAGAATGTCCAACCTGCCCTCAAATTGCAGCAAGAGTTGCGCGCCAAACTTGACGTCAAAGAGCGCGAATTTGAACTAATTCTGCCCGACGAAACCATCAAACAAGAGGTGGCCGAGTGGACTAAGGGTAAATTTGGCGATAAAATTCGCGGTAATGTACTTGAGCGCACCCAGATTCTTAACGATTTACGCGAGCAAATGGATGCGGATTTTGCCAAAAAACACGGCGCCGGCGAAACTGAGGCAGAAAAACTTCAAGATTATCAGGAAAATTACCAATATGAATACCATCAGGCCTTTGAATTGGCGGTCCATCAAGAAGTGCGCCGTTCCATCGTCGAAGACGGTATCCGTCCAGATGGTCGCAAACTCGATCAAGTTCGTCCTCTCAGTTCACAAGTTGGAATTTTGCCTCGCACCCACGGTTCCAGTCTCTTTACTCGCGGCTTAACTCAGGCCATGAATATCGTCACTTTAGCACCTCTTTCTTTCGCTCAAATCGTTGACACCATGGAAGTCACCGATGGCGAACGCCACTATATGCATCATTACAACGCTCCAGGTTACACTGTTGGCGAATGCAGCCGTATTGGCTCTCCAGGTCGTCGTGAAATTGGTCACGGTTATCTCGCCGAGCGCGCTCTCACCCCAGTTCTACCAGATAAAGCGGATTTCCCCTATGCCATTCGTTCTGTCACCGAGATCATGTCTCAAAACGGTTCTACCTCTATGGCTGCCACCTGCTCATCTTGTCTTGCCTTGATGGACGCTGGTGTTCCGCTCAAAAAACCAGTTTCTGGTGTTGCTATGGGTTTGATGCTCGATGATTCTCAAAAACCCCACGTACTTACCGACCTCATGGATGCTGAAGATTTTGCTGGCGACATGGACTTCAAAGTTACCGGCACCACCGATGGTATTACCGCCCTTCAGATGGATATGAAGGTCCACGGTCTACCAGTCGAAATTCTCGAACAGGCCATCAAACAGTCTCATGCTGGCCGTCTCTTTATACTTGACCACATGACTAGCATCCTGAAGGCTCCTCGCGCCAAACTTTCGCCTTATGCCCCTCGCATTGAAAAACTCAAAATTAATCCCGACAAAATTGGTTCCATCATTGGTAAAGGCGGTGAAACTATCAATAAAATTACTTCCGAAACCGGCGCCACTGTCGATATTTCCGATGACGGTCTTGTCACTATCGCTTCAAACGACACCGCCGCTATGGAAAAAGCTCTCAATTGGGTCAAAAGTCTGGTTGAAGAGCCTGAAGTCGGTAAAGTTTACCGGGGAACCGTAGTTTCGATCAAAGATTTTGGAGCTTTTGTTAATATTTTGCCCGGTATCGACGGCATGCTCCATATTTCCCAGATTTCCGAAAAACGCATCGACAAAGTTGAGGATGTTCTCAAAATTGGT
>CAUPNJ010000049.1:0-3772 GCA_963512515.1 uncultured Candidatus Saccharibacteria bacterium
AGCCGAAATCGCTTTCGCCATCATCTCTGCCAAAATTACACCTATTGCCTTCACTGAGTGATATTTATATTCTTTCACCAACCGCCCTAATATTTCTCCTCTTCTGCCACAAATAAATAAATTATCAAATTCCATTGCATATTCCGGCTTAGATCGCAACTGCCCTACATTTATGTATTTTTTACAACGTTCACATAAAATCGACCCTGTGCGTCCACAATTTCTACAGACGTGCGGACAAATTAAGTCCAAAAAAGACCACTTTGTAGTATTTTTAACAACAAAACTCATAATTACCCTTGATTTTTCATTAAACCAAACTTATAATAAACATAATAATAATGTGGAGGAGAGCAAATGGCTCGTACAAACAATGATGATATGCTGATGGAAGATGAGTTGACCGCTGCCTTTTTGGAAAACGAACCCATTTCCGAAGACAAACCAATTTCAGCCCCAGAAGAACTGCCGGAAGAATTACCAGAAGAGGATCTCGACGACTGGACCGACACCGATGACTTCCCAGGACAACTTGCAGTTGACGTTTATGAAACTGCCGATAAGCTAGTCGTTAAAGCTCGTACTGCCGGCATCTCTAGACAAGCTCTTGATGTTAGTATCTCTGATAATATCCTCACCATTTCAGGCGTTCTCAGTGGTGGAGAAGACGAACATACTACCCGTTGGCACATTCAAGAATGTTACTGGGGAGAATTCTCTCGTACCATTGCTCTACCAGTCCAAGTTCGAGAAGATGAAAATAGCGTCAAAGCCGAACTCAAAGATGGTGTCCTAACTATTACTTTCGAAAAAGAAAAAGTTGAAGCTCCTATTAAAATCCCTATCCAGTAATCAACTTAGGTTCTACTATGCCGCTCAAATTCAATGGGCGGTATTTTTGTTTAACCAAATCTACATTTCCATTTCTACCATACAAAAAACAACGTGCCAGAATCAAACATTAGCACGTTGTTTTTTGAGATTAAAATATATTACTTAGCACAAAGTTCACAATCGCAAACGCCAAAATCGCAACTACTAGACCAATTACACCATACATTATAGTGTTTTTACCTTTTGCCACTTTAGCAGCATCCCCATTGGAACTTAAGATATAAAATCCACCCAGTATAATCACTCCCACTGCTACAATCCCTAGCATCCCCACCGCAACATTCAAAATATTATTCACTGTTCTCCACAAAGAATTCGTACTACCAGCGTCTTTCGGGATATTACACTCTGATATCGTTTTGGCGCTTCCACGCACCGAGCCAGGAGGGCAGGAAATTGCCATTACCTCTAAGTTGCCACAGCCAGCCAACGCAAACGTCAAGACCAAACCTGCAATAAACCCCTTCTTTACCATCTAAACTCTTTCTTTTGTATTACTGGAATATATTACTTAGCACAAAGTTCACAATCGCAAACGCCAAAATCGCAACTACTAGACCAATTACACCATACATTATAGTGTTTTTAGCAGAAGTTACTTTGCCTGAATCACCAGAGGAGGTCATATATTTAAATCCTCCCAAAATAATCACGGCAACTGCCACAAAACCAATAATACCAATAGCCACGTTAATGATCGTATTCAAAGAACTCATTAAACTGTCTTGGTTGTTATCGTTTTTTAAATCTTTACAAGCTGACAAGTTTTTTGCATATGATCCATCTGGACAACGTGCACCCAAACGTGCTGCAGACACTGGCAAAGATGCAACGCTCCCCATTACAACTAAGCCCATTAAACTTGCTAGGACGATTTTTGCTTTATCTAAAGTCTTCATTATTGCTTCCTTTAATGTTATTTGAGTAAATTATATCATAACGATCAAAACAGGCAAGTCTGTTTTTCGTCGAGCTTAAATTCATCCCAGATTTGCGCGCGAAGTTACCATACCAGAAATTACACTCACAATCGCAAACGCCAAAATCGCAACCACCAACCCCACCACCGCATATATTATCATTTGTTTCGCTTGCTTATTTAGACCAGGATCACCTGATGAGGTTATCAAACGCTGACCCGCCACTATAATAGCAACCACCGCAATCACCGCCACCACTCCAATCGCTACATTAATTACATCTACAGCCACATTTCCTATTTTTCGATTTTCTTTACATCCTGCCGCTTGCTTGGTATTGGCATCCACCTCAGGATCTTTACAAATCGGATTAAAATCTCCCTTTTTCGCCGCCACTTCTTGAGTCAGACCTATCCCCACAACAGTTGCCCCCAATGTCGTAGCTAAACCTAACTGCCCCAGACCCAACATCAGAGAAAGCATCATCGTAACAATTTTCTTCATTTATTTTCCTCCCGTCATTATCAAACCGGCATTATTAATTGTCACAAACACAAAATTCGTTATAGCCGTAGCAATTAAAATTATCGTTAGACCAATAAACGCAAATGTCAATGTCTGTCTAGCCTTGGTAATTTTACCGGGGTTACCTTCGGACATCACGTAGCTGATCGCTCCATAAATAATATAAACCACCGCTACCAATCCGGCCATCGCATACACCCAGTTTAGAATATTTTGTACATTTAGCTCGTTTCTAGGAATTGGCTCTACCGCTTTCTGAACCTGACTTTTTACATCTGCAAATATTTTAATCGTATTCATTTTAATCCTTAATTACTAATTACTTGAATTATCGTATTCACCACCACAGATGCTAGCAGTGCTATCCCTACCCCGATCGCTGCTGAAGTGAGGATCTGTTTTGCCTTAGCCACATTGCCAGGATCACCTTGAGACATAATATACTTAAAACCACCATAGATAATAAAAATTACCGCCACATAACCTGTTGCACTAAACAAATCAATCAATACATTCAACACAATCGACCACACAAACGTTGCCATTCCATTTTCGCTGTCTTTTGGCGTCCCCACCACACATTTACCCTCTTTTTTAGTCACAATTCCTTGATACCAAGGCCTAAATCCTAAAATACCCTTAGCGCAACTATTATCCACACTCTCTCTAATTGGGGCCGCCGCAACCTGTTCAGGACTCAACATCAAGCCAGTCACAAAAAACGCCATTGTCAGTAGTATCGTAGTAATCTTTTTCATCATACTCTCATCCTATCATAGCATATTTCTATTATTCTAATAATAAACCATTTCCGACCGTCGTCAATCTATTTAGTATATTTAAACAGTTGACTATTTAGCGTTAGTGTGATATAATAAACAAAACCAAATTAGAGTTTGTATGAAAGTTTATCAGAAGTTAATTCGGACCCTACTATTTTCTGCCCTCGGAGTTATTTTGGCTACCGTCGTATCTGTGACGCCTTTATTTTCTACGCCAGCCTACGCCGAACCTAATCATGACAATTCTTCTAATTCTGAGCAAACCCAAAATAATAAAGATAAAAAAACTTCCAAAAAAACTAAGAAAACCTCAGACCAAACTCCTTCTAATCAAACTGAGTCTACCGATCGTAACTCTGCTAATTCCGGAGAGGCCGAAGAGACTTCCTGTGCCGATCAAGTCGGCGGTATGGCTTGGCTTATCTGTCCCGCTACCGGCGCTCTTGCCAAAGCTATTGACTCTATTTATGGCATAATCGAAAGTTTTCTCGTTGTTAAACCAATTATTAGTGATAATTCTTCTCCAATTTATGTTGTCTGGGAATATACCCGTAATATCACTAATATTGTTTTTATTATTCTGTTACTTGTCGTGGTGTACTCCCAAGTTACCGGCTATGGTCTTTCTAATTACGGCATCAAACGAACCTT
>CAUPNJ010000050.1:0-3638 GCA_963512515.1 uncultured Candidatus Saccharibacteria bacterium
GAGTTAAATATTTAAAAGGTTTTGCTCATTTTTTGGACGCACATAGAGTGTCGGTGGGAGAGGCTGGCGAGGTTAGCGCAAAGAAAATATTGATAGCTACGGGTGGAAAAATCAATACTGCTGGGATTACCTATGCCGATAACGTCAAATTATTAATGCCGACGGGAGTTTTAAAACTACAGAGGTTACCTAAGAGTGTAGTGGTTGTAGGTGGAGGGGCTTCCGGTTGTGAATTGGCGGAATATTTGGTGAAATTAGGCGTGAAAGTGGTGTTACTAGAGAAAAAAGCTAACCTGCTGCCGACGGAAGATCAAGAGATTGGCGAAACTATGGCGAATTATTTACGAAATTTAGGCGTATCTGTAGTTGCGAAGGCTGAAGTCAAAGCGGTGGAACAAACGGAGAAAAGGCAAAAAATTATCTTTGATTTTGAGAGAAAAAGCAAATTCTTGGAGGCCGAAAAAGTAGTTTTGGCGACCGGAATAGTGCCAAATACAGATATTGGCCTAGAAAATGCTGGGGTTGAATATGATAAAAATGGCATAAAGGTCAACCGTTTTATGCGAACAAGATTGCGTCATATTTTTGCGGTGGGAGCAGCAATACAAAGTGATTCAATAGTTAATTCGCCTGAAAAGACTGCTCACGAGGCTGCAGTAGCAGCGGCAAACATGATTAACAAGGGAAAAAATATAGTTAATTATGTTGGAATGGCGCGGAGAGTGAACACTGATTTTGAGGTGGCGACTGTGGGATTAACTGAAAAAGTTTGTAAAGCCAGAAAAATTAAATATAAAGTAGCAACAGTCAAAGCTAATCAAATTACTAGAACGAAAATTGATAATAGTGATTTGAATTTTGTGAAAATTATCGTAGATCGCGAGAAAAAAATTCTGGGTGCGGCAATGATGGCGCCAAAAGCGGGATTGGCGATACAGGAAATTTCGCTCGCAATGAGAACTGGTGTGAAAATACTGGATTTGGCGATGACACCACATGCGATGCATGATTATAGCGAGATGATAAAGATAGCTGCTCGTGAATTGGCGCAGTAAATTAAAGTTCGTCGGAATCTGGAACCGCTAATTCGGCAATTGCGTCGAGGATCTGGCGGTCTTTTAACCAGTGCTGACCAAGAGATTTTTTATTTTTCATTAGTACCAACCTGTACTATTGGAGTGGTTGAGGGCATTGGACCAACCGTTGTAGCGGCCATTGACGTATTTAATCATCCAGCGAATTTGGGTGACGGGGTTGGTTTGCCAATCTGAGCCAGATGAGGCCATCTTGCTGCCCGGTAGAGCTTGGGGAATGCCGTAGGCACCGGATGGGTTGGCGGCACCAGTGCGACAGCCACTTTCGCGATAAATCAAGGTGAGGGCAGAATGGAGATCTGCTTCAGAAACGCCAGCGGAACGAGCCCAGTTAGCGCATTCTTGCCAAGCAGGTGGGATATTGGAGGCTTTTTTGGTGCCTTGCAAAGTGAGACGCGAAACTGGTTGATGGGTAACTTGTTCGGAAATAACAGTTCTGGAAACTTCTTTACCGTCTTTAAAATTAACCCGATATTTGACGATTTTACGGCCATCTTCACCCATGCGTTTGAGCTTGGTCTGACCTAGGGGCAGTTCATTATCTGGTTCAAATTCCTCAGTGAAAGGAATAATGTCTTCAGCGGTAACAGTGGTGCCATTACCATGAATGACCTTGTAGGTGGCGACGGCGCCGGCCTCGAGAATGTTTTGGCTGCGCACTAACTTAACCTTGTCGCCATCAAAAACCGTGACACCGGCCTCAGCAGCAATGGTCTTGGGGTCGAAACTGGCGGTCATGAGGTATTTTTTGACCGAATCACTAACAACTAGGACTGGGCGAGAGCGGTAAATGTTGATGTGAAAATTATCAGCATTGATTTTGAAATCGAGACTGGGTTCGACGCGATCGGTTGTTTTGAGCTTAATTTTGGCACGACCAAGAGCTTCTTTGACACTGAGAGCATTAGTTTTGACGGTGAGAGATTCGCCTTGGTCGTGAATCGTAACAAAACGGTCTGCGCCGACAAGGCTAGCTTGGTTTCCTTCGGCGTAAGTCTTGTGACCAAAAAAACTACTAAAGCACAAAAAAGCGAGTGCTGTAAAAAAGATTAGACTAAAAACCCATAAAATGGATCTTTTCTGAGATTTACTCATCACTTTGATTATAACATGTTGGGCGAATAGAGGTCAATTATTCGAAGACTGGCAGATCATCAGGGAAGGGGTCGATGTCGTCAAAGGCATCAAAATCATCAAAAGCTGGCTTGGTTGGGGCGGAAAATTGATTGGAACCGTAAGGATTGTAACCTAACTCAATCAAGAAGCGGGAAGGTGAGCTAAAATTACGGCCACCGAAAGAAAAACGGGAGTGAGCATAACTGAGACAGAGCTGCCGACGAGCACGAGTCATACCTACGTAAGCAAGACGGCGTTCTTCTTCGAGGTCATTTTGGTCAGATTCGGCACGACTGCTCGGAAATAGGCCCTCTTCCAGCCCAACCAAAAAAACAGTAGAAAATTCAAGACCTTTGGCGGCGTGGATAGTAGTGAGAGTGACGGAATCTTTAGCGGAAGATTCGTCGGCGCTCGACATTAAAGCGGTGTCGGCCAGAAAGTCGGTGAGATTTGTGTAGGCGGTGGCGTTACCGGCCAAAACTTCAAGGTTGGCTAGGCGCTCTTCACCACCAGCGGTGCCGTCTTGCAAAAGTTTGGCAAAATCAAAAAATTTTACTAGGTTGATAATAATTTGGTCGGGCGGGGTAAGTAAGCTGGTTTGATTTAAGAAAGTTTGGAGTTTAGTAAAGCTGGCTTTGGCTTTAGTAGTAAGCTGGCTAGAGATGGTTGGATCTTTAAGATTGGTGCCTTGCATTAAGGTGATAATTTTTTGTAGGCTGACCGCCCCAATGCCGGAGAGAATATTTTGACAAACGCGTTCTAGACTAACGATATCGGTGGGGTTGACGAGGAGCTTGAGAATCGCCATGGCGTCTTTGACTTCTTTGCGATCGTAAAAACGGATACCGCCAACGATTTTATAGGGAATTTTGGCAGCGATAAAGGCTTTTTCAAAAGCGTAAGATTGGGCGTTGGTGCGATAGAGGACGGCAAAATTTTGAAATGGCTGCTTGGAATCGAGGATCTGATAGGCGACCCAAGTCGCTTCGGCGGTTTCGTCGTAGTGATCTTTGATTTCTACTGGTTCCCCGTCGCCTGCTTGGGTGAAGAGGGTTTTTTCGGAACGATTTTGGTTGTGGTTGATGATTTTTTGGCTAGCTTGAAGAATGTTATTGGTGGAGCGATAATTTTGTTCTAATTTGATGACAGTGGCGCCGGGAAAATCGCGTTCAAAATTTAAAATATTAGTAAAATCAGCACCGCGCCAAGAATAAATTGATTGCCAGTCGTCGCCCACCACGCAGAGGTTGCGGTCTGGGTTGACTAGTAGTTTGATGAGTTGATATTGGATTTTATTGGTGTCCTGATACTCGTCAATTAAGATATGCGTGAATCTGTTTGACCATTTTTGGCGAATTTCTGGATGATTGGTAAAAAGGTTAACGGCTTCTAGCAATAAATCGTCAAAATCGAGGGCGTGGGCCTGGC
>CAUPNJ010000051.1:0-3482 GCA_963512515.1 uncultured Candidatus Saccharibacteria bacterium
GTGATTTTTCTAAGAAATTGCTTCAGAGCTTAAAATTAGGTAAGATGCACGCCAACAACACCGAGTTAATGACTGGAAGTGGCTTTATTGTCACTCAAGATTATTGGCGGAATATTACCATTCAAGACATTGAAAGCTTTTTTGACGCACTAAAGATTGAAGCAGGTTACGAATAGTAACCTAAAATCTGTTATCATCAATATATGAGCACTCGCATTCTCGGCATCGACCCAGGCACCGGCATCTGCGGTTTTGGCGTGATTGAAATCAAAGGTCAAAAAAATATTCTTCGTGGTCAGGCTACCATGCTTGACAGCGGCGTCATCACCACACCACCTCACACTCCGCTCCCCGACCGCCTCCTCGATATCTACGATTCGCTCCACGAAATCATCAAACAAAATCAACCCGACGTCGCCAGCATTGAAAAACTTTTTTTCACCAAAAATATCACCACCGGCATTTCCGTGGCCGAAGCACGCGGTGTTATTCTTCTAGTTTGCAAACAACACAACCTCTCCATTTTCGAATACACCCCCAATGAAATTAAAAAGACTCTCACTGGTTACGGTTCTGCCGACAAAAAACAAATGCAGGAAATGGTTAAGCTTCATTTAGGACTAAATCAAGTCCCCAAACCCGACGACGCCGCCGATGCTCTCGCCGCCGCCATCACCCACTCGCTAAGCCAAAGAAACAGTTAATCTAATTATGTTACAATAATACCCAGACATGATTGCACACATTAAAGGCCAAATTGCTGAAAAATTCCTAAACTCCGTCATTGTTGACGTTAATGGAGTTGGCTACGAACTTAGTCTAACTGCCCTAGATTACGAAAACACCACCTTAAACGAAACCAAAAAATTCTATACTTTTCATGCCGTGCGCGAAAATTCCGAAGAACTTTATGGTTTTTCCACTCTCGCCGCCAAAAAACTTTTTGAAATGCTAACTTCTGTCAAAGGTATCGGTCCCAAAGCCGCCATGGCAATTTTATCGCTTGCCCCGCCCGAAGATTTAAGAAATGCCATCGCCAATGCCGATGTTAATTTTGTCGCCAAAGCCAGTGGTGTGGGTAAAAAATCTGCCGAGCGCCTAATTGTTGATCTAAAAGATAAAGTTGGTGCACCCTCTCGCTACGGTGCCACCACTAGTAGCGCGACTCTAGTCTCTGCCCAAAATGACGAAGCTCTAGATGCTCTAATCGCACTCGGTTTCACCCTTAAAGAGGCCACCGCCGCACTTGCTCAAGTCGATCCCAAACTGCCTACCGAAGACCGCATTAGATCCGCCTTAAAAAACTAGTTCAGCTCACCTCAAGACAAAATCGATGGAGTAGTAATTTCCTATATATTAAGTCAAGCCCTAATAATTTAGAGCGCGAATTTCAAAATAAGCTTGTGGATGGTCGCAAACTGGGCAAACTTCGGGCGCATTTTCGCCAGTATAAATATGACCGCAATTTCGACATTTCCAAACAGTCACCTTGTCAGACTTAAACACTACTTCATTTTTTACGTTTTCCAGCAACTTCAAATAACGCTCCTCGTGCTCCTTCTCGACCCCACCTACCAACTCGAATTTCTCTGCAATTTCGTCAAACCCTTCTTCCCGCGCAGTCTCGGCAAACTCTTTATACATTTCAGCCCACTCATAATCTTCGCCATCTGCCGCTATTTTTAAATTCTCCGCCGTAGTACCCACCCCATCATTTATCAATTTATACCACATTTTAGCGTGCTCTTTTTCGTTGTCGGAAGTTTCGTTAAAAATTGCCGCAATCTGCTCAAAACCTTCCTTTTTCGCTTTCGATGCAAAAAACTGATACTTCACTCGCGCCTGCGCCTCTCCCGCAAACGCTACTTTTAAATTTTGATAAGTTTTACTTTTCTTAAAATCTGCCATAACTCTCCTTTCCTTCATTATAGCAAACCAGACATGATATACTAAACTAATGGGTATCGAACGAATTATAGACACCGCCTCTCATCCTGACGACCAAGAAGAACAAGCCACTGAAGTTTCTCTGCGCCCAATTAGTTTTCAAGAATATATCGGTCAAGAGCGCCTCAAAAACAATCTCAAACTCGCCATCGACGCCGTCAAAAAACGAAACGACGGCACAACCTTAGACCATGTTTTGCTTTATGGTCCACCAGGACTCGGCAAAACCACCATGGCTAACGTCATTGCGCACGAACTCGGCGCCAACTTACGTGTTACTTCCGGTCCCGCCATTGAACGCGCCGGCGATCTGGCCAGCATTCTCACAAATCTCCAAGAAGGTGATGTTTTATTTATCGATGAAATTCATCGTCTGCGCCGCGTGGTTGAAGAAGTTCTGTATTCTGCCATGGAAGATTACAAGCTCGATATCGTCATCGGCAAAGGTCCGGCTGCTCGCTCCGTCCGTCTCGACCTGCCTCATTTTACTGTTATTGGCGCCACCACTCGCACCGGTTCTCTAGCTGGCCCACTGCGAGATCGTTTTGGTATTACTCAGCGCCTTGAATACTACAAAACCCCTGAAATTGAGCAAATCATTTCTCGCACTGCCAAAATTTTAAATACCGTAATTAATTCCGATGCCACCAAACTTTTAGCCGTGCGCTCTCGTCTCACCCCCCGTATTGCTAACCGCCTCACCAAGCGCGTTCGTGACTACGCCGACGTTAATGGCGATGGTATCATCGATCTCGAAATCGCTCAAAAATCTTTACAACTAATGGAAATTGACGATCTTGGTCTCGACCCCGCCGATCGCAACATGCTTGCCAAAATGCTTGAGCATTATCCTAATCGCCCGGTCGGACTTACCACTATTTCTGCTCTCACTGGCGACGAACCGAGCACCATCGAAGATTACTATGAACCCTATCTCATTCAACTAGGCTTAATCGAAAAAACTCCACGTGGCCGCAAAATCACCCCCCGCGCCAAAGAACATCTGCAAAAAACCAAAAAATCGTAAAATATTGTTTATTTTTGTCAAACTTGCTATAATCAACTCATGAAAAGCGATTTAGCCAAACTCAGGCATGCGCGCAGTGTCAAAGATTTTCCAGACATCAATCTTGAAGCGGACGAATATATTAAGCTCGCAGTTTGTCGTTCACCTATTATACTTATTTTGATTTGGGCTGGCGAAGCGCTTGCTATTGTTGGCCTATTTGCCTTACTTATATTTTTGCAACGCAACAGTGTCAGTGGTCCGGTTTTTCAACTCGACCAAAACGGCCAGTCCTTCCTTCTACTCTGTATATATATACTAATGGGGGTTATTGTTATTGCTGGCCTTATCAGTACTCACGTTTATCGCGGCAACAAAATTTTCATCACCAATAAGCGCTTGATTCAACAAACCGCAACCTCACTTTTTATTTCATCAACAAATATCATAGAGCTAGTGTCGATTGAAGATGTAAGTTTCAAACAATCCGGTATTATTGACTATATTTTTAAAATCGGCACCTTGCGAA
>CAUPNJ010000052.1:0-3196 GCA_963512515.1 uncultured Candidatus Saccharibacteria bacterium
CCATCCGTCAAACCTTTAACTGATTGGAAAAATCGTCACTTTGAAAATTCTGATCCTTCACATTTTCGCCTCAAAAACTTCATTGCCAACAAAAAGCTAGCATCGCTCGCCAATATTATGTCTGAATACGACCAATATCTCCAAACGAACGAGCTATTCGATTTCGCCGATATGATCGAGGAGTCTATAAAAATTCTTAAATCTGATCGTGGTTTCTGTGCTACTCTGCAGGAAAACTATCAATATATCATGTTGGACGAATTCCAAGACACTAACCGTTCTCAGTTCGAGCTCATCCACCTTCTCTCAGATTACGAAAAACCCACAATTATGGCTGTTTGCGATGACGACCAAGCGATCTTTGCTTTTCAGGGCGCCAACGTCTCTAATGTCCTCGATTTCGAACAAACCTACCAGGCCGAAATTATTACTCTCACCGACAACTACCGCTCTACCAGCGAAATTCTCAATTTTTCTCGTCACATTGCTAACCAAATTGATGATAGTTTTGCCAAAACTCATCACATCAACAAATCTCTCACCTCAATCAATAACCAACAGATTTTAAAGAGCGCCGAGAATAGTTCCGCAATTTTCTGTACCGAAGAGGTCAAAAATACACCAAATTCCTCCTCGCTCATTCTTCGTCATGAATTCCTTTCCGCAGATGATGAATACGCTTGGATCGCAAGTCAAATTCAAAAACTAATCGCTGCTGGAAAGTCACAATCCGACATAGCAATTCTTACGCCCAAACATAAATACGTCGCTCCACTTTTACCTTACCTCAAAGCCTACCCAGAAATTAATGTCTCTTACGAAAAGCGCGAAAATATTCTCGAAGATACCAAAATTACGCAACTCACCACCACTGCTCGCTTTATTTTTGATTTATCGCAAGGGAAACATGCTGCTCACCAACTACCCGATATCCTCCGCTACCCTTTTTGGCAATTAAACCATCACCAGATTATCTCCATCCTCACCTCTGCACATAATGACAAGCGAAACACTCTGGATTATTTAGCTGAATCCGATAATCCCAAATTCACAGAACTTGCCAATTTTTTCGCTCAACTCGCCGTCATCTGTCAAGATATACCCTTGGAATTATTACTCGATTATTTAATTGGCACCGCACCTCTTCCAGATAGTGATTTTAGATCACCATTTCTAGATTATTACACAACACAAGAAACCTCCCCTAGCACCATCTCTCTTTATGAAAACCTCTCTATTTTAAGAAACCGCCTGCATGATCATCTCCGCCTAGACAATCCTAAATTAAAAGATTTTATCGCTTTCCTTGATGATTACGAAGCCGCCGACGCTACCATTCTCAATTCCAGCCCTTATCAAGATTCCGCAGACTCAGTCCAAGTAATGACTGCCTTCTCTGCCAAGGGCCTAGAATTTAAACACGTCTTTTTGGTCGCAGTCGACAATTTAGCTTGGGGCGGCGCCAAAGGAAACAATAACCTACTTACTCTTCCCGTCAATTTAGTCAGCATCCGCCACACTGGCACCACCAAAAATGAACAACTTCGACTACTTTTCGTGGCCATTACCCGAGCCAAGCAATCTCTGATTTTGACTAATTCAGCGCAAGATTTTAGTGGCAAAACCCCTCAACGTCTAGCCTTTTTGGATGAAAGAGAATCTGACGGTTTCGTGCTTTCTCCGTTTATCCCGAATCAAACCGTTATTAAACACCAAAATCTCGATCTTAAAACTCGTCAATCTAACCTCAAAACTCACTGGATTTCTGCCTATCAAACCATTGAGCCTAATCTCAAATCTATTTTCAGCCAGAAAATCTCCAAATATCGCCTCACCGCTACCGATTTAACCAGTTTTATCGATATTTCTTACAGTGGACCCTTGCAGTTTTATTGTGAAAAAATCCTCTCTCTACCTCAACCTCCAGCCGACGAAAAACTGCAACTGGGCAACTTGATGCATGCTACCTTTGAAGCCATTACCAAACAAAATCTTTCCGATACTGCCGCATTAGAATTTCTCAATCAAAAAATCAAACAAATTCCTACCACTGACCAAGTCAAACAAAGCCTCACCGAACAGGGAACTGCCAGTCTCACTGCTTCTTTACAGGCTTTCAGCAAAATTCTTCGCCACCCAGATGCCAAAGCTGAAGTAAATTTCTCCCATCAACACTTAGCTCTAGATTCCACCCCTATAACTGGTAAAATCGACCACATCCATATCGATAAAAAGGCTAAAACTATCGAAGTTTACGATTTTAAAACTGGCAAATACCATAAAGAAAATTGGCCATCCCACCCCACTCTCTATAAATACGCCATGCAACTCGGTTTTTATAAGTTGCTACTCAATCTCTCTCCAGAATATCGCGAT
This sequence comes from uncultured Candidatus Saccharibacteria bacterium, assembly GCA_963512515.1. GTDB lineage: Bacteria > Patescibacteriota > Saccharimonadia > Saccharimonadales > Saccharimonadaceae > Nanosyncoccus. The sequence continues at coordinate 2,377 of CAUPNJ010000052.1, forward strand.
TTTAAAGTTACCAAAGGGCATATTTTGTTTATCTATCCCGATCCAGCTGATTTTAAGGTCTATGACAAGGTTTATGAATTTGACCAGTCTACCGAAGCTCATCTCAAAACTTTGATTAAATCCGTTTATGATCATATTAAATCCCTCGATTTCTTCGCTGCCGATTCACCTCTTGCCGTCCAATCAGATGCCGACACCAACCTTAAAGACCTCAAAAATTTCGTAGAATTAGTCATAAAAACTGCTCCCAAACTCGATTCTTAACCGCTTAAGCTTGCCTAACCTGTCAAAACTTGTTACAGTAAAAGAGTTCAAATTAGATCATGTGTTAATCTACTGTAAAGGGGGTGATCTATGTGTTTGGAAGCATGACCTGGAAGGATCAATCCACAGGTAAAAGCTACGAAATTTCCGGCAATGACAAAACAGCTTACGCTCAGGCCGCAGCCGAAATTCGTAGTCAAATCAATGCCGGTCATACGGTCGACGATAACGCTCTAGATATTTTAAACCGAGCCAAATCAATCGGTATCGACTATTGACCGCTGGCGGCAAATGCCGCCTTTTTCTTGCGAAACATGTTATAATACCAAAATGAACTTTTGGCAAACCCTACCCCAATCTTTTTCCGTCTTGGCTCCGATGGAAGGCGTCACCGACCTCGTTTTTCGTCAAGTTATCGCTAAATCCGGTCGCCCCGATGTTTTTTTTACTGAATTTACCAATGTTAGTAGCTTTGCTTCTGAAAAAGGTCGCCAAAACGCCCTTGAACGCCTCGAAATCACCCCCCCTGACACCCCCATCGTCGCCCAAATCTGGG
>CAUPNJ010000053.1:0-3093 GCA_963512515.1 uncultured Candidatus Saccharibacteria bacterium
CTAAAGGGTTAGAAACAGCTGGAATTGCGGCTGGACTAGCAATTTTAGGTTCAGGTTGTCCAACTTGCGGCACAACCTTATTGGCGCCTATGATAATTCTTGCCACTGGCAGTAGCGGCATAGCCTTGGCTGGGACAATTTCGGGCATTTTAACGGTTATAGCGATTTTACTGATGCTAATGATGCTGAAAAAAATTGGATTTGAAAATTATATCTTGACCACGAGTGTAAAATTCCAAGAAAAGGAGCGGAATGATAGGTAAAATTTTAAGAATTGCGGGACTAGTTTTAATTGGCGGGTTTTTAGTAACTTTACTAATTTTTAACACACTAGAAAATAGTAATTCAGAGCCGATTTGGGATGAGCGCACCACGGTGGGATCTAAAAAGGCTAAAAATCATTTTATAATGTATACAGATATTATGTGTCCATACTGTGATGTCTTCTCTAGAAGGGTGATGGAAAATGAGGCTGAATTTAAAAAAGAGTATATTGAACAGAAAGATATTTTGTTTGAAATCCGGGTGACGGATTTTTTGTATCAATATGGTAATAAAAATGAGTATTCTAGACAAAGCGCCGAGGCGACCTACTGTGCGAAGAGTGAGAATAAGTTTTGGGAGTTTTACCACGAGGCCTTGGCAAGTTTATGGAGAGACTATCACTCTAAAGGTATAGGCGTGAGCAAAAACAGCCCCGCAATTGCCGATTTACCAGAAGATTATTGGATAAAAATTGGCGAAAAAGTGGGGTTAAAGAAAAAATTTCGGGATTGTTATAATAATCACGAAAAACAGACAGAGGTATTTCAGACTACCGAGAAAGCGGCTGGGATTATCGGTGGAGGTTTGCCGTATTTTAAATTTAACAACTTCACCAATAGCGGTTTCGACCAGAGTTGGGGTTGGGAATATGTTAAATATTTCCTAGATGCTGGTCTGAAGCAGCGATAAATTCATCTAGGGGGTTTATGTTGCCAGTATTTAAGTCTTTAATCATGGGTTTTTCGGATTTTACTTCGTTTTCGCCAATGATGATGGCGTGAGTGGCGGTTTTGGCGGCATATTTAAGCTTATCTCCTAGCTTCTTGTCGGTGAAGACGGTGTCGGCAATAATCTGTTTTTGGCGCAGCTCTTCCGCCAATTCCAAGCAGTAATCGACCTCCTTGTCTGAAACCGGAATAATAGCGACATAAGTTTTGGCAAGGTCTTGAGGTAATAATTGATTGGATCTTAAGACATAAAAGAGACGGGTTAGGCCGATAGAGCCGCCCACGCCGGGGAGTTTTTGATCGGTGTAATTGCTGGCGAGGTTATCGTAGCGACCGCCCGAACAGACGGAGCCAATTTGACGATATTCTGGTAAAAAGGTCTCAAAAACCGTGCCGGTATAGTAATCTAGGCCGCGCACAATTAGCATATCGCCTGTGATTTGGCCATTAGGGCAGAGCTTCAGCAGGAGCTGAAGAACTTCCGCTAATTCAGAAACACCAGCTTTGAAAGTGGAATTTTCTATTTCTAGAGCTTCGAGTTTGGTTAGTACGGAATCTGTCTCGCCTCGAATTTGCATAAAATCGGTCAGGGTTTGGATTTGAGTATCATTCAGTTCTAGCTCTTGGAGAGAAGCTTGGGTGGTTTGATCCGAAACTTTTTCGGCGTGGTCAATGATGCTAAAAATTTGATCGGAGATTTTATCAAGATTTAGTTCTTCAAGCAGACCTTTGAGAATTTTGCGGTTGCTGACGCGTAGACAGATGTCAGTCTTAATAAAAGCCGAAAGAGCAAGATAAGTGGTGGCAATGGCGTCAGCGTCGTAAGCGAGCGGAAGTTGATTGCGACCAATCACATCAACATCAAGTTGATAAAATTCACGAAAACGACCTTTTTGTGCGCGCTCGCCACGGAAATTGCGGCCAATTTGGCTAACCTTAAAGGGGAAAGCTAGCTCGTTTTCGTGTTCAGCGACGTAACGAGCCAGTGGAACTGTGTGATCAAAGCGCAAAGCTTGGTCAGCATCGTCCGCAGTTTCGGCAGTTTTGACAACTTTATAAATTTGTTTTTCGGTATCGCCGCCAGCTTTGGCGAGTAAGATTTCGGTACGGTCAATGATCGGGGTTTCGATGTTATGAAAACCGTGCAAGGAGAATTGATCGGCAATTTGAGCTTTGATTTGGTTAAATTTGGCTTGATCGCTGGGCAAGAGTTCTTGCATGCCAGAAATTGGCGCGGTATTCATTTTTTTCATGTCTTTAATTATAACATATTTTATGTTATACTGATGAGGAGTTGAGTTTTGGTCGCATACGCTCCCAGAACCTCGCTCGGTAAAAAAGAGCAACGAATTTTCTTTAGACTATTCGCTCGGGCTCTGGTCGCATACGCTCCCAGAACCTCGCTCGTCGAAAGAAAAAATAAGCAAGCTTATTTTATTCTTTCTCCTCGCTCGGCTCTGTAGCTCAGTTGGTAGAGCAGAGGCCTGAAGAGCCTTGTGTCACTGGTTCAAGTCCAGTCGGAGCCACCAAAAAATCCCCCTAACGGGGTCTTTTTTGTTGTCTCCGGAGCGTCCCAAGGGGCAAACGGACCACCAAAAAGACTTCCTTCGGAAGTTTTTTGTTTATCTTGGCAAAAAACGTGTTATAGTTTTAACATGCCCGAGTGGCGGAATTGGCAGACGCGCTAGCTTCAGGTGCTAGTTTGAGCAATCAAGTGCAGGTTCAACCCCTGTCTCGGGCACCAGATTCATGACTTTATGATGTCTGTTTTGTTTTGACAAAATTTATATTAGTAAGAAACAAGGTGGTTGCCAGACCGATCAAAACAGCTGTAAATACAGCTTCGGTTGGTCCGGTAGATGGTAGGTTTCTTTGAGCTTGATATTGATTAGCAGGCGAGAATGTGGTCTGGTCGTCGGAAGAAGCCTCAGGAGTAGTTGAGGTCTTTTTGCTAGAACTAAAAACCCCTGTACGCAATAGTTGAGATTGATTCTTGGAGCGTGTAATTCTTTGGGTATTTTTAGTAGAAGTGCGGCTTTTAACCTTAGGCGCATTTGCGGTTGGCTTGGTGGTGGTTTTAGACTGAGTTTTGGCTGAGCTA
>CAUPNJ010000054.1:0-3083 GCA_963512515.1 uncultured Candidatus Saccharibacteria bacterium
GAGAGGTGAAAAGAGGAGGTGAATTTATCGGTTTTGCTACGGGTAGGGTGGCAGAATATTTTGCTTTGAAAGAAGGTTGCGAACAAGCGTTGAATCTAGGTTTTAAGTCGGTGAGGTTTGTGGGTGATAATTTAATGATGATAAATCAGATGAATGGGATTTATAAGGTAAAAAATACAGACTTATTGCAGATCTATAAAGACATCCAAGTTTTGATTAAAAAATTTGAGACGGTAGTATTTACGCACGTCAAGAGGGAAGAGAATGAGGAGGCAGATACGGAGGCAAACTTGGCAATCGATCGTAATTTTGGCGAAAGAACAGAGGATAAATTTTAAGTGTGATATAATTTAGTGTGAGCCTGAAAGATAACCGCTTGGGAAAGATTCAAGAGGAAAGTCCGGGCAGCATAGGATACAGTAGTCGTTAACGGCGACCGTCCGCGAGGATAGGGAAAGTACCACAGAGACAATACCGCCTCTTAGAGGTAAGGGTGAAAAGAGTGAGGTAAGAGCTCACAGCGCGACGAGAAATCGTTTCCATGGTGACATGGCGCGGAGGCAAACCCTACTGGCTGCAAGGAGTGCTAGATACTTTGATCCGAAGATGCACGCTTACCGCTTTTGTCTTTAAGGCAATGATTGTCACGGCAACGTGATAACTAGATAGATGGTTATCGGCTAACGGAAACTAAAGGTAAACTGAGGTGAAATTAGCTACAGGACCCGGCTTATTGACGGCTCAACAAAAAATCCGCTGATTGTAGCGGATTTTTTGTGTTTTTAGATTTTACTTGATGATGCCTTTTTTCTTCAAGGTGCGTAAAGCTGAAGTGGAGGCATTGACGCGAATTTTTTTGCCATTGATCACCAAAGTGCGTTTTTGGATGTTTGGTTTAAAAATTTTGCGAGTTTTGTGTTGGGAAAATGAGACGTTGTGTCCGTACATTTTGCCCTTGCCGGAAATTTCACAGATGGCCATTATTTTGCCTCCTTTACTTTATCGACAATTGCCTTGAATGCAGCAGGTTGATTGACTGCTAATTCGGCAAGAATTTTGCGATCAATTTTGATGTCTTGCTTTTTGAGACCATTGATTAACTGAGAGTAAGACAAATCAAATTCTCTGGAAGCGTTGTTGATACGGGTGATCCAGAGAGCGCGCAGATCGCGTTTTTTGTTGCGGCGGTCACGATAACCGTAGCGTAAAGCCTTGATGACACCTTGTTTGGCAAGGCGGAAGCTGCGGGTGCGGTAATGTTGCATTCCCTTAGCGGCTTTTAAAATTTTCTTATGTTTGGCGCGTGCAGCGACACCTCTTTTAATTCTCATAATTAAACTCCCAAAGCCTTCTTAACATTTTTAGCAATTTTACCCTGAACAGCAGCAGCAGTTTTAATGTTGCGTTTGCGGGATTTGGATTTTTTGGCAAGAATGTGGTTGCCAAAAGCACGTTCGCGAATAAGTTTGCCGGAACCGGAAACCTTAATGCGCTTGGCGGTGCCTTTATGTGTTTTTAACTTTGGCATATTTTTCCTTTAGTTATAGTTGTTATTAGTAGGTGCGATCAGGTAGCCGTGGAAGTAGGAAATTACTTCTTCCGAACTGAGACTGATAGATTGCGACCGGAAAACTGAGGTTTACCTTCGATGATGATTAGGTCGCCAAGCTCTGTAGTAACACGATCTAAGAGTTGGTTGCCTAATTCCTTGTGAGCAAGTTCGCGACCACGAAAAACGATCATGATTTTGACACGGTCGCCGTCTGCAAGGAAACCTTTGATTTTGCGGATTTTAATGTTGAGGTCGTTGTCGCCGATTTTTAGACCGATTTTCATTTGTTTGAGTTCGGACTGTTTTTCGCGAGCTTTTTTGCGATTTTTGGCGGCTTCTTTCATCTTTTGGTATTGGTATTTGCCCCAATCGATGATTTTAACAACTGGCGGGTTGGCGGTGGCGGCGATTTCGACAAGATCGACTCCCTGCTCTTTTGCCAGAGAAAGAGCTTCCTTACTAGACATGATGCCTAGTTGCTCACCATTCGAGCCGACGGCGCGGACCTCGGGATAGCGAATTTCATCGTTAATTTTGGTACGCGACGAATTGTGGTGTTTGCGAATGATGTTCCTTTCTCTTACCTTAACGTTTTAATTATAACAAAAATTATAGAGAGGCGCAAGAGAGAAAACCGGGAATCAACGAAAGCTAAGAGCTTCGGCGAGATGTTCGGTTTTGATAGAGTCAAATTTTTCTAGATCGGCGATAGTTTGAGCGACTTTGATGACTTTGAAATAAGAACGGGCGGACAGTTTAAGTTTGTCGGCAGCGGCTTGAAGGAAGGTGGCGGATTGGGGTGTGAGCTGAATAAATTTAGTGATTTCAGTGGAGTTGAGGTCGCCATTAAAGCGGGCTTTAGTACCAAAACGGGTGGTTTGACGCTTAATTGCCTCTGTTATATTATTTTTTACAACAGTTGATTGGGAAGTTTTATTGGTTGGCAGAGTATTAAGGAGAGTGCTAGTTTTGACTTTTTGAACGTTAATGCGTAGGTCAATGCGATCTAGAAGCGGGCCAGACAACTTGTTTTGATAGTTTGAAATTTGATTGCTGGTGCATTTGCAGGGATGGTCGGGGTCGCCAAAATAACCACAGGGGCAAGGATTCATGGTAGCGACGAGCATAAAATTAGCGGGGTAGGTGGTTTTTTGGTTGGCGCGAGACAGAGAAATTTGGTGATCTTCAAGAGGTTGGCGAAGCGATTCTAGGATGTGCCGAGGATATTCCGGTAGCTCATCGAGAAAAAGCACACCAAGGTGGGCAAGGGAAATTTCACCGGGTTTAAGATGGCTACCGCCACCAGTGATAGCAGTAAGACTACTAGTGTGATGCGGGGAACGAAAGGGGCGGCTGGAAATAATTTGATCAGAGACACCAGCCAGAGAATGCAGTTTGGTGGTGGCGATTTGTTCATCTGGGGTGAGGGGCGGCAAAAGGGAAATAAGAGAGCGAGCCAACATGGTTTTACCAGTACCGGGAGGACCAGATAACAAGAGGTTGTGGCGACCAGTGGCGGCAATAATGAGCG
>CAUPNJ010000055.1:0-3000 GCA_963512515.1 uncultured Candidatus Saccharibacteria bacterium
AATCAAAATTATCGCCAAAAACAATCCAAAAACAATATTCATCTCCATAGTATAACACAATTTCAAAGAGAACTTAATCGCACCAACCAGCCTCGGGCTTCATCTCATCGGTTGCGGTGTAGCCCGCACCATCTTGCAGAGTTAATTTAATAGAATTCTCCTTACAAGTTAAAGAGTAATTCAAACTATTCGTACCGCCATTAGCCGTCCCTCTATCTACCGTCGCACCGTCGACTATCAGTTCGTATTGCCCAGTAGACTGTGAACCTGCCGCCAACGAGAAGCTCAGCTTCTTGCCACTTCTCATTAGAGAGATTTCTGGTGGACGATAAGAACAATCGTCTTTGTTATTGCGATCGTACCCATCTGGCACAAACCAAATTTCGCGCTTACTGATTGGATCAATCGTTTTCGTTACTTCCACTGAAATCTTGTATTCATCTGCAGTACAGCTACTAGCTAATTTCTTATTATATTTATTAAATTCCAAAGTCTGCCTGATTGCTCCAGATTTTTTAGCGTTAAACCAGCTTGGCCAAATATCTTTTCTACCATTAATCGATAGATATTGTATACCTGCCGGCTTAACTGGCTTCTGCCCAGTTTTCCATTTACCGTTTGTAGCATAAAGATTTTTATGCACCGGCTCCATATAATCTGCCACCACTCTTCTCACCACTGTGTTAGAGCTATTATTTAATCCACGACCGTCATGATTTCCATTCCACACTACAGTTGCCACCGCCGGCGAAAAACTTGCCATCCACGAATCTTTAGTAACTGAGCTAACAGACGTAGTGGTTGTACCGGTTTTGCTTCCCGTCCACACCCCAGGCACGTTAAAGCCAAAGCTGTAGCCCTGTCCACCAAAACCAATTGCTCTCGCTGCGGGGTCACCCAAAATGTCCTGCACCATGTAAGCTACTTGCTCGTCCACGACCCGTTTGCCTTCCTTATCTTGCCAAGATTCCAAGACATCTCCAGAGGAATTTTTCACTTCCAACACGTAACTCAGTGGCTTATAAACACCACCCCTAGCTAAAGAAGCATAGGTATTTGCGTGTTCTATTGGCATCACGCTACAGCCCGACCCAATCGCAATGGCTAGTCCAGCGTCATTGGACTTCTTGCAATACGACTTATCTCCTAACCCGTGCGCTATTTTTAGACTATTTTTCACGCCGTTAATATACAAAGCTTTCACTGCCGGAATGTTCAGCGAGCTAGCTAGAGCCTGTCTTGCCGTCACATCTCCACTAAATCTACCAGAATAGTTGCGCAGCTGACAGCCACTTTTTGCCCCCGCGCAGTAAATTGAATCAATATTTTCATCACGCAACACTGAGCCAGGACCAAAGTTTTGCCCATCTCTCTGCGTAAACAGTGGCGTATAGTCCAAAATAGGCTTAATAGTTGAACCGGGTTCTAGCAGGGAAGTAGCAGCGTTTACCTGACCATAGATTGGCTTATCCCATCCAGATGACCCTACCATCGCAATTATTTGACCAGTTTCCACGTCAACCGAAGATAGTGAAATATTGTCGCTGCCGTTTACATACATTAGATTCGCCCCATTTTGTACGGCTTTTTCCGCCATTTCTTGTGCTTTGTAATCGAGAGTAGTTTTAATCGTAAAACCACCCGCTCGCATCGTTTTTACGCCGTACTTTTCTTCCAACTTCTTTCGTGTTTCTAACACAAAATGAGGAGCCTTAATATCCTTCATTTGCTCGACTTCAGGTTTGATTTGGTCCAGAATCGCTACTTTTTTCGCCTTTTTTGCCTCTTTTTCCGAAATATAACCCATATCAACCATCGCATCCAAAGTTTTTCTTTGCCGTTCGATCAAAGCCTTATTGCCACTTCTGTTATAAGGGTTTAAAATTCCAGGATTATTCGGAATTGCAGCCAGCAGTGCCGATTCGGCCAGATTAAGCTCCTTGGCATTCTTGCCAAAATAAGTCTGTGCCGCACTTTGTACCCCGTTGCGTCTACCGCCATAAGGAGATTCGTTTAAATACATCGTAATTAACTGTTCTTTGTTGTACATTTTTTCCACTTCAATCGACAAAATCATTTCTTTGATTTTGCGAGGTAACCCCGACAACGAACGATTCTTGGCTTCATCAGAAAAATAAATTTGTTTAATTAGCTGCTGAGTGAGAGTTGATCCGCCCTGTACTCCACGTCCAGTCAGCGTCGAAGCTGTCGCACGTATCAATGCCCTCATATCCACTCCAGGGTGATTGTAAAAATTTCTATCCTCAATCGCTACCGTTGCTTGACGCATATAAGTAGAAATCTCATTACCCTTCACTACCAAACGATAATCTCCGTTACCCTTGTCTTCCCACAGTACCTTGCCGTTGCGATCTAAATATCTATTTACAGTCTCCGACACTTTCAACTCGTCTAACTTGACCGCGTCAAGATCCTTTTTGTAGTACAAAAATAGTCCACCAATTAGCACCATTCCAAGTAGCGCCAATACCGCCACTCCCTTCAAAATCGCTTTTGCTCCTTCTCTAGAAAAGATAAAACTAGCCACCTTTTTTGGCTCTAATCTAGCCAAAAACCTTTTTAGAGGTTCTTTTGCCAGCTCTTCAGCTTTTTTGCGCGCTCTCCTGTCCGCGTCGGCTCGTGATTTATACACTAAACTAGAATACAGGCTCATCTTACTTTTTTTCGCCAACCTACCGCCGCTCTTTTTCAGCGAGTTAAGTTTTTTAGATACCTTACCTCTACCGATTTTCAATTTATTTTCTCTTTCATTAACCATAAACTCCATTTATTATACCACACCACACCCGCCAAAAATCAAGCCTCTATTTTCAGAATCTTGCCCTCAAAGCATGGTATCTGTTATCATAAGATTATGAATTTATATGATGAATTGGTTTGGCGGGGATTTTCTGCCGAAACTACTATTAAAGACCCAGCAAAATTAAATCATCGTGTCAGCAAAAAGTTTTATCTTGGCGCCGACCCTTCCGCCGATTC
>CAUPNJ010000056.1:0-2982 GCA_963512515.1 uncultured Candidatus Saccharibacteria bacterium
ATTGACTCGGTGTTGATTTTTAACTGCCGGTTTAATTGCGGTAATTTTGAACTTTTGCTCTGTGATTTGGGGCGACAAAGCAGGGTCGTCTAATGAAAATTGGCTATTTAGGTTCGAGATTTTCATTAATCTTGTTTGACTTTGGCCCGCACTTTTTGTTCAATTTCTTGGGCAAGTTTAGGCTGTTCTTTGAATAGAGTTTTGACGGCTTCGCGACCTTGGCCAAGGGTGTTGCCGTTATATTTGATAAAGGCACCGGCCTTTTCGAGTATGCCATGTTCTACACCAAGATCTAGAATGTCGCCAATCTTACTAATGCCTTCGTTATACATGATGTCAAACTCGGCGGTGCGGAAAGGAGCGGCAATTTTGTTTTTGACAATTTTGACTTTGGTGCGGTTGCCGGCAATTTTGTCGCCGTCTTTAATCTGGCCGATACGGCGAATATCAAGGCGGACGGAAGCGTAGAATTTCAGAGCGTTACCGCCGGTGGTAGTTTCGGGATTGCCGAACATTACGCCAATTTTCATGCGAATTTGATTGATGAAAATAACGGTGGCTTTGGATTTGCTGATAATGCCGGTGAGTTTACGCATAGCTTGACTCATTAAGCGAGCCTGTAGGCCCATCTGGGCGTCACCCATATCGCCGTCGATTTCGGCTTGGGGGACCAGCGCAGCGACTGAGTCAACCACGATCAGGTCGACAGCACCAGAGCGCACCAAGGTTTCACAGATTTCAAGAGCTTGCTCACCGTTGTCTGGCTGAGAAATAAGTAGCTTATCGGTCTCAACACCAATACGTTTAGCGTAAGCTGGGTCGAGAGCGTGTTCAGCGTCGATAAAAGCGCATTGACCTTTCTGTTTTTGCATTTCGGCGATGGCATGCAGGGCTAAGGTAGTCTTACCGGAAGACTCTGGGCCGTAGATTTCGATGATACGACCTTTAGGAAAGCCGCCGCCAAGCGCTAGATCAAGAGAAAGTGATCCAGATGGCAACAGTTCAACATCAATTTTGTGGTTATCACCGAGTTTCATGATAGAACCGGCGCCGAATTGTTTAGTAATTTGAGAAATTGCAAGATCTAAGGCCTGATCTTTGCCAGATTTAGCATCACTAGAATTACTGGATTTGGTCGTTTGCTTTGTCATATTTACTCCTTTTGGTTATTATAGCTTATTTGATAAAAATGAGCGAGGGTATGAAGCGAGGTTAGCACAAAAAAATTATAGCAACCAAGCATAGACGCGATCATCTTGGAGCTGTGATATAATAAGTGAAAGTATTGGACCAGAAATTAGAAAGGAATAGTATGTCAGGACATAGCAAATGGGCAACGACAAAGCGGCAAAAAGCGGTAGTAGATGCTAAGCGCGGGGCGTTATTTACTAAAATCGGTAATCAAATTGCGATTGCGGCAAGAGGTGGTGTGGATCCAGCTATGAACCCGTCGCTGGCGATGGTGCTAGAAAAAGCCCGTAAGGCCAATATGCCCAAGGTAAATATCGAACGGGCAATTGCTCGAGCTAGTGATAAAAATTCGGCAGCTTTGATAGAAGAAACTTATGAAGCTTATGGTCCGGGCGGAGTAGGGATTGTGATTGAGGTGGCCACCGATAATAAAAATCGTACCATGCCAGAAGTGCGAAATGCCTTGCAGAAAAATGGCGGGCGTATGGCAGATCCGGGTTCGGTGATGTTTCAATTTGAGCGAAAAGGTGTGATTTTTGTGTCTGATAAGGGCGAGGAAGCTTTGATGACGGCTTTGGAGGCAGGCGCAGAAGATGCTATTGAAGAAGATGATGGGATTGAAATTATTACAGCAGCGACTGATTTGATGAAAGTGCGCCAAAGTTTGCTGGATGCTGGTCTAAAGGTGGAAGAAGCCGAACAGAGATATGTGTCGAATAATAAAGTGCCACTTAGCGATGAAGACGCCGAAAAAGTTGATAAATTATTAGACGTGATCGACGATTTGGATGACGTTACCGCGGTTCATACCAACGCCGAGTAGAAGTTAAAATAAAAAAAGCCGCTGACTGTTTTACAAAAGTGGCTTTTTCTGTTAGTATAATCAGTGGAAAGGTGGCCGAGTGGTTGAAGGCACCGGTCTTGAAAACCGGAGAGTGAAAGCTCCGCAGGTTCGAATCCTGTCCTTTCCGCCAGAACATTCTACACTTGGTACCGTAGACGCTTCGCGTCTTCGATGCCGACGTTCGCAGAAAAAGAAAATTTGTTTTCTTTTTCTACTCACTTGGTACCGTAGCTCAGTTGGTTAGAGCGTAGGACTCATAAGCCTAAGGTCGCTGGTTCGATCCCAGCCGGTACTACCATTAAACTTGTTATTTAGTCGAACCAGCGGAACGTCCCAAGGGGTAAACGCTGGTTCGATCCCAGCCGGTACTACCATTAAAATGCTAAAATGCAGAGCTTGGGCTCTGTTTTTTTGTGATATAATTAAGCTTATGAAAAGGAAAGGTTTTACAGTTTTAGAAATCGTAATTGTGGCAGTTTTTTCGTCACTGCTACTGATATTGTTTTTTCTACAAAAAGCTAATGTTGACGCAATGAATCGAGACGAGAAACGCAAAGAAGCTATAAACGCTATGTATTATGCGTTGGAAGAAGGGTTTTATGCTCAAAATAAATTTTACCCAGAAAAAATTTCTGATGAAAATCTAAAAGTAATGGATCCAGAGTTGTTTACTGATCCGATGGGAGTTAATCTTGGCAATACTGGATGTGAATATGTTTATGAGCCGGCTAACTGCGAAAACGGAAAATGTAAAGAATATATTTTGCGAGCAAAATTAGAGAAAGAAAACGATTATATTAAAAGAAATCGTGATTAGTCCGCTTCAGAAGAAGTTTTGTTGCGTTCTTTTTCGACGTGCACAAGATGAGTGATCACTTCTAGTTCACGGTTAGGAGAATCTACATATTTGAGGGTATAGGTAGTTTCTTCTCCGATAGTAGACATTC
>CAUPNJ010000057.1:0-2952 GCA_963512515.1 uncultured Candidatus Saccharibacteria bacterium
CGGGGATAATCTTGGCGCCGTAATGACGACGACCGTTAATTTCTTCGGCGCTAAAGGAGACGCCTTCGGAACGCACCAACTGTGAAACCACTACACGCTCGGTGCCGTTGATGATGAAGGTAGCACGGTCGGTCATCCAGGGGTAATCACCAAAGAAAAGTTCTTGTTCCTTAACTGTGCCAGCGGCCTTGTTGGTTAGTTTGACATTGACGTGCAAAGGGGCTTCGTAGGTAGTTAGATTGTATTTAGCCGAATTTTCGGTCTGTTTGGGAGCTTTGAATTCGTAATCCAAAAACTCCAATGACAATTTCTCGCCGGTATAATCGTCAATTGTGTTGATTTCGTCAAAAACCTCTTTGAGTCCGGTTTCGACGAGTCCCTGCCAGCTACTTTTCTGGTGAGAAGTTAGGTCAGGAATAGGGAGTGCCTGGTCGCCTTCAGTAAAAAAGCGACGCTTGTCAGTTTGTTTCGTACTCACTTTTACCTCTTATTTAGTGTTGATAATCTTTAGCGCCGGAAGATTACTGCCATATTTCGCCTAGCAAATCGCCAATTTGCCGAGCATAGTAAAATATGACACACTGCTTCTTATCTTTAAGATTAGCACGCTTTGTCAAAAAAGACAACTATTTTACCTAGCAGTCGATGCCAAATATGCCACATTTTGATGAATTTGGTGTTTTTTGGTTAAGAACCAAAAAACCACCAAAAAGGTGGATTTCTGAACATATAAGCTCTCAACTTTTATGTAAAGCTGACTCGCAGTTAGCTTTGTTCATTCGAACTTGTTTGATTGTAGCTAAAATAAGCATGAGTGTCAATAGATTTTAACAAAAAACTAGAGCGAAAAACTCTAGTTTTTTGTGGTTTAGCCAGATTTAGATATCTAAATCGTCTAGGTCGGCCAGCTCAGCGCGAGTTTTTTCGGCGAGTTCGCTAGTTTTGTTATCGTCTTCGGAATCTTCCGAAGATTCATCTACGGGCTCAGCTTCTTTTGCGGAACTTGGCTCGGCGCTTACTGATTTTTTGGCTTCGGATAGTTCTTGACCGTCTTGATCCATATTGACGATTTTGAGGTTATAATGCGCTTCGTTTTTGGTGCCAAGTGCGCGCAGCAGAGTACGGATAGATTGAGCGGTGACGCCACGACGACCAATCACGCGACCGACATCTTCTGGGTCAACAGACAGAGAAAGCAGGACGCCTTTTTCATCAATGCGGCGCTCAACTTCCACCTTGTCGGGATTGTTGACGAGGGTTTTTACGATATATTCCACGAATTGTTGGTCAATGGTTGCCATAGGTTTCTCCAGGATTAGTTAGTATGAAATATATTATAGCATAAACGGAATCAACTATGCGAAACTTGTGAAGATTTTAGGCTTCGGCTGGAGCTTCCGCTGCGGCTTCAGCCTGAGGCTCTTCGACTGGGGCTTTGGGTTGATTTTTGCGCAATTTATCGGCGTGTTTAGCCTTGGCCTGCTTCTTGGCGGCCGCTTTGTACCATTTTGGTAGCTTAATTTTATTAAGCTTAAAGATATAGGCCACACGAGAAGATGGCTGAGCGCCATGTTCTAGATAGAAAGCAATTTTCTCCTGGTCTAGAACGGTTTCTTTGGTGTGAGGGTTGTAGTGGCCAAGCTGTGCCACAACGCGCCCAGAAAGAGGGTGACGCTGGGATTCTTGGACGACTATCCGATACACAGGGTAATGTGATCGGCCATTACGTTGCATGCGAATCGCGAGCATAAATGTCTCCTTATTTGATTAACTTTGATATTTTAACCGATTTTGACTAAAAAAGCAAGCAAAATCCCCCATGATGGACATGAGGGATAGACTCTAAGTTATAACGTTTCTGATTAGCTCGTCTAAAGACATGACAGCCAACTCGGCACTCTGTTTATCGATTTTTCTGTAAATCTTTTGCCGATCTTTGGTGGAAAGACCGCAGAAAACTGAGATTGTGGTGTCGAAATCTTCGATAATCGGCAGACCGATAAGCCCCGCCCAATAATTTAGAGTGTGAAGCTGATTAACGCAACTTGTTCTCAACTTCTGAACTTGACGAATAGAACCAAAACCTGGATAGGATTGATTAATTCGATTAAGTTTCTCGACAGAATCTTGCTCAGACAAAACTCCAGTCTCTGCATCCTCGTTAATCGCTTTCATATTTCTGCGAAATTTATAAGCTTGAGCATATTTACCACTCATCTTAACAAAATTTCGAAGAGACGACCAATAAGCTTCAATTCTCTCGTAATGTTGGAGCTCAGCATCCTCATTGACTGGTAGTTTCTGTTCAGGTTGATCGAGTGGCTCATACCCAAGTTGCTCGTATTCTGAGATCGTTAAGATCTCTTCTAAATCATCGTCGCTAGTCAAAGTAATAACTACTTTGTTTTTATCGTCGCTAATGTACATAAAACATCCCCCTTTTCAGTAAGTTCTACACTTCTATAATAACACAAAAATGTAAAAAAGTCAATAAATAAGGCCCGCCGAGTGGTGGGCCAGACAAAAGAAGAAGAGATAGAATATTAACTATTTTCTCTGCTTTCTCTAAACGCCGTTTCTATGGCGTCTAGAGGGACTGCATCCACTGGGAGCTTATTTTCGTACTGCTCCTGTCTATGGATGATAAAATCGAAGAAAAATTTCTGCCGATCTTCATCGCCGAAAAATTTAATTATGGAACCTAGGTTTTCAATTTCCAATTCTTCATTCAAATTAATGCGGGAACTTCTCTCTAAGAAAATTTTGTAAATTTTCTTAATTTTGTGCTCTTGAAGATATTTGGTGGTTAAGATCTCGTCCCTGACCAGCCCAAAGGCTGGTTTGTTGATAGCTTTGGGCTTATAGCTGGAAAGGTCAGCGTAGAGTCTTTTGGTTTTTTGATACTCCTTCACTGCCCGCATTAACTCTTTCAAACTGTGATAATAAAGTATC
>CAUPNJ010000058.1:0-2946 GCA_963512515.1 uncultured Candidatus Saccharibacteria bacterium
ATTGTTTTTACCAAATCCGAAATGAACGAAATTGTCAAAGCCCGTCTTTTAGAAATTTTTGAACGAGTCAGCAAGCTGCTTAAAGCCGCCCACTACGATCGTCGCTTGCCAGAAGGCGTGGTTTTGGTGGGCGGTGGGGCTAAAATGCGCGGAATTGATAAGTTTGCCAAAACCGTCTTACAAACTGCAGTTAAAATCGGTTCTCCTTCCGGCCTACTTGGGGTTTCTGAATCAGTAGAAAAACCTGAATTTGCCGCTGCGGTCGGACTCGCCTTGATCGCGGCTCAAGACGAAACTGAAGCCTTAAGTTCGCATAAGCAGTCCGGAAATAAAACTGGTATTAGTTGGTTGAAAAAAATCTTCAAAAATTAAACCAGAGTTTGAAAGACGCTGCACTTTGTGCTACAATTTATCTTAATATTCTAAAGTGAGGAAAAAGGCATGCCTGAAATTAAACCAACAGAGGTGGAAAGTACAGCAAGTATCAAAGTAGTAGGTGTCGGTGGCGCCGGTGGTTCGGCTATCAACCGCATGAAAGAAGTCGGCTTGCACGGTGTTGAATTTATCGCAATCAACACAGATGCTCAGGCATTGCATCATTCCAGTGCGGACACGAAGGTGCATATCGGCAAAGGTCTTGGTGCTGGCGGAGATCCAGACCGAGGCCGAGAAGCCGCAGAGGAAAGTTCCGAAAATATTGCCAAAGCCCTTGAAGGCTCAGACATGGTGTTTATTACCCTAGGCGCCGGTGGTGGCACTGGCTCTGGTGCTGGCCCAATTGTCGCTAAGCAGGCACACGACAATGATATTCTAACCGTCGGCGTTGTTACTAAACCTTTCACTTTTGAGGGTGCTCAGCGCAAGAAAAATGCCGACGAGGCTATCAGTAAATTAGCTCGTGAAGTCGATGCGCTCATCACTATCCCCAACGATCGTCTTTTGCAAACCATCGATCCGCGCACCCCACTTCTCGAAACTTTTAAAATCGCCGATGATGTCTTGCGTCAAGGTGTCCAGGGTATTTCAGAATTGATTACCGAACACGCCTTAATTAACCTAGACTTTGCCGACGTCAAGGCCGTCATGAAAAACGCAGGTTCTGCTCTGATGGGGATTGGTCGCGCTTCGGGCGAGAATCGTGCTGCAATCGCCGCCCAACAAGCCATTGAATCGCCACTAATCGAAGTTAAAATCGAGGGAGCACGCGGAGTCCTCTTCTCTGTTGCTGGTGGTTATGACATGTCTATGTCTGAAATCCAAGAAGCTGCAGAAATTATTACTGGCGCAGTAGCCCCAGACGCCAATATTATTTTTGGCGCATCAATTCGCCCAGAATTACAAGATGAAATTGTTATTACCGTAGTTGCAACCGGTTTTGATTCAGACTACTACAGCCAACTACAACAAGCCAGGTCAGAAGAAGAGGCCGTAATTAACGCCGAGCAAGAGGAAGCTGAAGTTGTCGAGAAAATTAAAGACGGCGCCAAAGATGCTGCCGAGACTTTTACCTCTGAAAATAAATCCAATATGTGGGACTCGATTCGAACCGTTGATGAAGAAGACGACCTAGACGTACCACCTTCCCTCAGAGCCAAACAGCGCAAAAAGAAATAAATGTCTTCGAGGCGGGACATGAAGAATCGCATCAAAATTGGCGATAGTAAAGTTTTAGAAAGCCGAGAAACCCCTGATGGCACCATGATTCGTCGCCGTAGGGAAGCGCCGAGTGGCAAGCGCTTCACTACTTATGAGCGCATCGAGATGCCTTCTCTCATTGTCAAAAAAACCAGTGGAGCCAAAGAGCCTTTTGATCGTGACAAACTGTTGATCGCGGTCCGTCGCAGCGTTGGCAAATTTTTTAATTCCGAACTAGAGGTAGAAAATGTAGTGGATAGAGTAGTCGAGCAAGTTTATGAAATCGGCAAAGAGGAAATTTGCTCTAAAGCGATCGGCGAGGCCATTTTAGATGTACTTGCCACCGAAAATGAAGTAGCGTACGTGCGTTTTGCCAGTGTGTTTTTGCAATTTAAAACCATGGACGAATTTGAAAAAATTATTCGTGAACAAAGAGAAAAAGGTAGAAAAAATGAAATTAGTTGTAGTTAATAAATCGGAAACTGAATTTACTCGTGAAGTGGAAGATTGGGCCAAAGAATACCGCTCTATCACCGGTACAACAGTAGAATTTATCGATCCTGAAACCATCGATGGCGAAATTTTTGTCAAGGCTCACGATATTGTGCAGTACCCAGCAATTTTAGTTTTGCGTGACGGCGGTATTGTTACGGGTATCTGGACCGGCTTACCTCTGCCTCAATTTGATGAAGTCTCCAGTCATTTTAATTTTTTATAAAATATAGATTATGTTTACGCTTTGTGATATATTAAAATCAGCATGAAGTGTCGTTTGTTTATCGTTCTAGCCTTGACTATGATTTTTTCAACCACTGTTTTTGCGGAATCTGCCACCGACACCGATTTTAACCTCAACATTGATTCCGTACTCTCCCTGACCGCTAACGTCTCTGAGGTCCCCATCAATATCACCCCTACTCCTTCAGGTGCATTTAGTCATAACAGCGTTACTCTGACCGCCGATACCAATAATCCCAGCGGCTACACTCTCACTATGTCCACTAATTCTAATGAAACTAAGCTTAGTCATCTCACCCGCCCCGATTCTATTGCCAGCATCGACAGCAATACCAACCTAGCTAATTTTCCTAGCAACAAATGGGGTTACAGTCTTAATTCTTCAGATTATAACACCATACCGGCTTTAGCTAATCCAGCCACCATCGACTCCACCACTGCCCCTTTCAACCAGCGTAGTACTACGGTTGATTTTGGTGCTAAAGCCAATCAAGACCTCGCTTCCGGCACTTATCAAAATACCGTGACATTTTCTGCAATAGCGAATTACGTGCCAAATCCAACCTTTGGCGG
>CAUPNJ010000059.1:0-2904 GCA_963512515.1 uncultured Candidatus Saccharibacteria bacterium
ATATACGGGCAAACGGGTTGATTACGATTAAGCTGGATGCGGGCGATGAGCTGAAGTGGGTGAAAGGTACAACCGGGAAGAATGATATCGTAATTTCAACTTCGGCTGGCCAAGCAGTGAGATTTAATGAGGCTGATGTGCGGGCGATGGGACGATCCGCCAGAGGGGTAAGAGGAATGAGATTGCGGCCAAAAGATGAAATTGTGGGGATGGATGTGGTGGATGACCCTAAGCAGAAGCTACTAGTGGTATCTGCGAATGGATACGGAAAAGCGACTTTAGTTTCTAATTTTCCTACCCATAAGAGAGGTGGAGTTGGAATAAAGGTGGCGGCAGTCACGAAGAAGACTGGTCCGATTGTGGCAGTTCACACCTTGGATCCGTTGGCGAAAGAAGCAATAATGATGTCGACTAAAGGTCAGGCAATCAGAGTGGCAATGAAGGAAATTCCAACTTTGGGTCGTGCGACACAAGGGGTAAGGATTATGAAAATGAACGATGACGACGCAGTGGCCTCGGTGGGAGTAGTGCTACCCGAGGAGGATTCTAAGGAAGATTAATCTTCCTTAGAATTTTGGTCTTTTTGGTCCTTTTTGCGACAGAGGAAAAACAGGAAGAGTAAGGTTAAGATTGCGAAAGGTGGAAGTAGAATAATCTGAGCGGGGAAGGACTTAGTTTTATGACCAAGGATTGGGACGGAGGGGTAGGCTTTGGTCTTGGATTTTGATTTTGTTTTTGATTTTGTTTTAACCTTAGCTTTTTGATTGTTTTGGGGTTTTGAGTTTTTTGCAGTCGGAGCGGAAGAGGAATTGGTAGAATTATTATTTAAGGCTAAAGTATAGGAAATGGGTTTTCTTGAGGTTTGATGATGGTTTAAGGCATTAAGTGGAGCTGAATTGGTAGTTTGAACTGGCTTAATAGAGGTGGTGCTTGGGCTGGAAGGGGCTGGTTGCTGAGGTTGGGTTGGGCCAGAAGTTGGAGTAGAGACAGGGGTAGTCGGGGTGACGATTGGAGTGCTTGGTTGTTCGGGTTTTTTGAGGGCGGGGCGCAGTCTTTTGCCAGATTCGGTATAAGGGATGTAAACAGGTTTACCAGAGACTAATTCGGCGCGACATTCGACACCCTCTTTATAGTCTACAGATTTGGTGCAGGTGCTATAATCAATTTTTCCGC
This sequence comes from uncultured Candidatus Saccharibacteria bacterium, assembly GCA_963512515.1. Lineage (GTDB taxonomy): Bacteria > Patescibacteriota > Saccharimonadia > Saccharimonadales > Saccharimonadaceae > Nanosyncoccus. The sequence continues at coordinate 1,174 of CAUPNJ010000059.1, forward strand.
TCCAAAATTCCTCTTCTGGATAAGGGTCGTCAGTGGGAGGGACGACGGTAACAGCATAATAGAGAATATCAGTAGGGTTATCCGCGAGATTTGATTCGGGTCTAATGAGTTCGTATTTGGAATACTTAAATAAATTAGGTCTGTACCAGTTATAGACATTATGTGACCAAAACGGCTTGCCCTTCCAAAGAACACGCCAGCGTTCGGTCATAGATCCTTGAGGATATTCGATTTTTGTTTCCCCACCTTCGCCCCAAACTATATTAACTATACGGAATTTTTCATTGCTATGGTCAAGATCTTCGTATTTTAATTCAATGCGATTTTTCCAAATATTGATACGGTTGATGATAAATTCAGGTTCGTTATTTTTGGTGATGGTAAGAGCGTTAGCATTAAAGCTAAATAGAGAGGTCCCGAGGACGGTTAAGGTTAGTAAAAGAGGAATTTTTTTCATAAAATTGACCCATTTAATTGATGATGGCGCGAGTTTAGCAAAATTTTGAAAAAACTAACAAGCATAGACGGAATAGGAAGTAAGCATAAATATGATATAATAGGGATATGAAAGATGGTTTATGGCTAATTTTGGCTTTTACTGGCGGGTGGTTTTTTTCGCAGTTTTTAAAAGTAATTAGGGTAATGTGGCGACAGAAAGGAAAAATTAGTGCGCAGGAATTGTCAGTGGTTTTATTCAAATCAGGAGGAATGCCATCTGGGCACACGGCGGGTTGTATCGCTGGTTGTGTGTTTTTGGGGCTAGCTTATGGTTGGGATTCGATATATTTTGCACTGTGCGCTTGTTTTACGACTTTGATAATCTATGATGCAGTGAATGTGCGTTATGCGGTAGGGGAACAGGGGCGAGTGATGAACGAAATAATAAAAAAGGACAAGGATTTAAGCAAGGTAAAGCCGGTAAAATTAGTGGAGGGGCATACGGTGCCCGAGGCGATTGGGGGAATGATTTTAGGCATAATTGTGGGTTGGATGGTATATAATTGGATGATTTTGATGTAAAATTCGAGAAAAATGAATTTTTTTGAAAAAAGGGGTTGACATCTGAAAAACGGTGCGGTAAGATGAAAGAACCAACGGCTGCGAGAATCTTAGTTTTCTATGCTTGTCTTTGGTCACTGTAAATTAACAATTCAGTTGTGCAATTTAAGTAAGAAATTTGATTTTTTACTTTTTCATCGTCAGTCTTTTATAATTTTGAGTTTTCAAATTCAAATTTGACCTTGAAGTTTTGACTATTAGTTTAAAATTTCGTAAAAGGTCCTTAATGGAGAGTTTGATCCTGGCTCAGGATGAACGCTGGCGGCGTGCCTAATACATGCAAGTCGAGCGGTAACAGGGTTTCACCGTTTTCTTGTGGCAGGATTTGTTTTTGACACACTTGGCCCAGATGGCAAGAACGTAGTCTAGAAAAATGAATTTTGATACCTACAAGGGAACAGTGAAACTGCTGACGAGCGGCGGACGGCTGAGTAACGCGTGGGAACAGACCCCAAACTGAGGGATAACTACTCGAAAGAGTGGCTAATACCGCATGTGATCTTCGGATTAAAGGATTTATCCGGTTTGGGACTGGCCTGCGTAGGATTAGATAGTTGGTGAGGTAATGGCTCACCAAGTCGACGATCCTTAGATGGTTTGAGAGGATGATCATCCAGACTGGGACTGAGACACGGCCCAGACTCCTACGGGAGGCAGCAGTAGGGAATCTTC
>CAUPNJ010000060.1:0-2851 GCA_963512515.1 uncultured Candidatus Saccharibacteria bacterium
GATAGTTGAATCGTTGGTACCGAGAGCAAAAATTACATGTTTTTTGAGTTCCATTTTTGAAAGTTCATTAAGTCCTTCATCCCAATGACGACCGACTTTAGCATTGATTTGCGCGTCTTGAAGTTTGGGAAAAACTTTTTTAAGTTCAGGAATGGAGCCAGCCGTGATAGAATCACCGATAATTGATAAATCGGATCCATCGGAGGATATTTTACTGTCAGAACTGTCGCAATTGAGATTTTCTGGGTTGTAATAATAAATATTGTTAGTGTCGTAGAAATCCCAACGCTGTTCGGATAAGGCAAAAGTAGTGGCGGTAGGAGCGAAGGCAAAGATGAGTGCCGTCAAAATCAAAAAACTTTTTTTCATACGATTAAATTCCTATAGCGTAAATTTTCGTAAGTAGAGAATTTAAGGTTGGAAAGAAGCGGGGGAAAGATTGATGGAAAAATAGATTTGGAGTGATATGATTTTTGAGAATTAGTTTTTTGGTTAAGGAAAGCGGTGACGGTTTGGGGTTTATATTGATGAAGATAATCAAAATAAGCAATTATGGAAAGAATGTTTTCGGCGGTTTGTTTGGTGAGACCAGAAATTCTAGCTAAATAGCCGGCTGGAGAATTGTCGAGCGGATGTTCTTTTTCATAATTATGCTTGAATGAGGTGACTGGATTTTCAGAATTAGAGCTTGGTCCTTGCATTTGCTCGGAAATACGTTGGCGCCTAATCCATTCGTTATAATATTTAAACTCTGAGTTCCAACGAGGATTGGACTCTGAGTTGACACAATTTTTGCCGGTAGACCAATCTTTATGGGCTAAATCTTCGCCAGCGTTAACAATATCAACAAAATCTTCAATAATAGGTAAATTATCACCGACGGTGCCGAAGCTGGTATTTAAAGCGTTGCTGATATTGGCGTCGACAATGCCGAATGGAGAGTCGCGTTCGTTACAAAAAAGTACGTATTTAGCTAATTCAGAGTTATCTTTGATTTGACCGTTTTCTAAATTATTGTTGATGATGTGTTGAAAATTGGCGTCGTCACTAGGAATTGAAGTAGTGGATAAATCACTAACCGTAATAGGATTACAATAGATGTCTCCTTTAACTCCGATTGATTCCAATTTTGGACAGTTACCGAAAGTAGTCAGGTAGCTGGCATTTTCACCGTTGACAGCATTTGCGTTACTGACAGAGCGTAAGGATTGGTTAGTTAAATTAGTGAAAGTTTGTAAAGATTGAAATAGAGGTTGGCGCTGGTTGAAGGCGGAAGCGAATTTAGTAAAGATAGAACCAAGAAAAGTGTTGGGGTTATGAATGTCGAAAGGGTCTGAATAACGACGATTTAACTCAGATTCAGCGGCGAGAATGGGTTGCGAGGCTTGATAAAAAGCTTGGATTTTAGCAGCAGAGGCGACTGAATCTCCGTTGGCAGAGCGTGCAAGACGAGAATTAGTAGCACTGGCGCCACTAGCGAAAAATTCACCAGCGGGAACTCCTTTACTGGATTCGTAAGGGTTAGTAAACATAGTTTTGGCGATATGAGGAATCATAACTGCCAGTAAACTAACTACACCAGCTTTGAATCCGGTTTTAATTAAGACGTTGCGACTAAAAATCCCGATCGTAGCTTTGATAAAACCTCCACCGGCGGCTAAACTAGCAAGAGAAATGATGGCGCCGGCGGTACGAATGGTAGCGCAGGCAGCGAGAGAATAGCCGGCTGTAGTGATGGCGTTTTGGGCGGTCATAAAGGGGCTTTCAATGGAGAAATTTTGGACTTGAGATTGATTAGGCTTGGAGCCGGCCATAACTAATTTCATACCGTTGGCTTCAAGTGGTGATCCAGTGATTTTTTGCTCTTGGCCAGTTTTGGAATCGACATAGGTTGCGGTAGCTGGCGCAGTCATAAAGTTTAGGAAATGATTAAGATTAGCTTGATTGCCGTCGCCTGCTTTGGTTTTGCTTTGGTTTTCGATGTTGGTGCTAAAGAAGTTGATGGATTGATAAATTTGATTAGCGGCAATAGCAACATTGATCAGGTTACCGACAGCGAGAGCGGCGCAGCCAATACCACCAGCGCTAGAGACTTTGCCAGCAGTATCAGATAAGAAATTGTGAGCTTTGGTGCGAGGCGAGTCCCCGGCTACGTTTTGGCTTGAAACTGAGTCGCCGTTAGTAGCGCGCTTAGTTTGATCGGGTTGATCAGTATTTTGGTCGGAAACCGAGTTAAGTTTAGTATCGGCTTCCCCGGAGAAATGTTTGGTCATGATTTGGTCATAATTAGATTTGTCGGTTTGGTGATTTCCGGTTTGTTTATAATCTTGAAAAATATTATGGGTGAGGTGTAGTTTTTTGAAAATTTGATCGGAGGCTTTGTCAAAAAAGTTGGCGGCTCGACCACGTTTGGCTTTGGTGAAAGCCTCTCGAAAAGACAGGTCAGATTTCATGACTTGTTCGAAATTGTCAGACGTGATGGTTTTGCCGGAGAATTCAAGTTCATAGCCTTTGGCTAATTTCTTAACTTCGATGCCCTGTTTTTTGAAGCGTTTTTCCAGATAAGGACTGAGGGGACGCTTGGAAGCAAGAGTTTCTTTCATGAGTTGATTAGTAGATTTGGTGTAAGAAATATACTGAGAATCGGTGGATCTGGTTACTACTTCTTCGATAGCAGTGCCGAGAGATGAACTAAGACCGAAAATGATACCGAGAACGATAGTGACTAAAGTAATGATAATGCCAGCAATAGGACCTTGTTTTTTGAAACGGAAACCAAGGGCTTTAGATTTAGATAATGGCTTGATGCCACTACCAGTGTAGCGGAAAGAAGGTACAGTCGTTAAAGATG
>CAUPNJ010000061.1:0-2825 GCA_963512515.1 uncultured Candidatus Saccharibacteria bacterium
CCAACTAAAATAACCTGTTCGGGGTGGATGGAGGCGATTAAGTCAGCGAGTTTCAGATGTTCTTCGGCTTCGATTGTACCCTGGTCAACGATATCGCCAAGCACAATCCATTTATGGTCAGCTTGCATGGATTTCATCATCGAGAGGACAGATTTAACACTGATCAAGTGGGCGTTGTAACTGCTGTCAATAAGTTTTAGTCCGTTTTTACCTTTAAAAAACGAGTTACGACCTGGTGGCATGGCTAGATTAAAAAGATCGGTTTTGAGTTCGATTTTCAAATATTTACAGAGGTCTATCAACATAGCTAGTTGAATCGAAATGTCTTGAGGCATTGGTTCAGAAAAATTAAAGATGGTCTCGTTAATTTCGATAGTGGTGTGATCGGGGTAGACTGAGTAAGATTTGAGGGCGTCTTTGCTGCACTTGATAATTTCTGCTTTTATTTTATAATTTTGTTTAATTTTCTGTACGGCACGTAGCATAAGTGGCACGTCTTCGTCGATATAGATGCGTTTTTTGGTGTATTGCGGTAGCATAGCAAATTCATGTGTAATGGCCTTGTCGATGTTTTCGAAAGTACCGTCTTTGACCTGATGCTCGAACTGGATAGCATGGGAGCGACCGAGAGAAATCCAGAGCGTAATTTCTGGTCGTAGCCAACTGGCAAGAAATTCAGCCTCGTGGGGCCTTTCGCCATCAATTTCAACTACGTAAAATTTTTCTCGATGAGAGAAGTAGAGGGAGCGGATTGGCACGGCTACAACTAGGAAAATCCAACGCAGTTTACTGCCAGTCACCCCTCTTAGCCCTACCATGTCAAAAGCAACGCCAAAGGCCGAATTGGCATTGTGCGAATAGTGGGCCTTGGACTCGAGCTGTTGCTCTAGAAGATGCAACATGGTAGTTTTTCCAACCGAACCGGTTACGGCAATAACGGTTGGTTGCCAGCGCATAAAGGCAAAATTAGCAAAAAAACGAAAATAGGCGGCAACGATAAAATAAAGACGCTTTTTTAAACGCGAAGCTAAAGTCATATTTATATATTAGCATATCTTTAAAAAATCTTGACAAAAAAGCGATTGTGGAGTAGAATAGAATTATGATGTATTTGACCGGCCTGAAGAAGGACGGTCGTTTTAATAAAAAACCCGAAGGAGGAAAATGGAAGGTTTAAATCTAAAAGAAATGATTCCAATGGTGAAAGTAATTGCCGAGGAGAAGAATTTATCAGAAGATATCGTGCTTGATATTGTGCAGGCGGCGGTAGCGGCAGCTTGGCGCAAAGATAATGGTGACCGTGAAATGAATGTGCGGGCGCAGATTAATTTGAAAAATGGCGAAGCTGATGTTTTTGTGATTCGCGAAGTAATCGAGGATGGGGTGGCTTATAATCCGGCAACCGAAATCCCTCAATCTGAGGCTAAAGGCAAAGAACTAGGCGAAACTGTGGAAGAAAAACACAAAGTCAGCTCGTTTGGGCGAGTGGCTTCCATGACGGCTAAGCAGGTGATTTTGCAGCGTTTACGTGAAGCAGAACGCGATGCGGTGTTGGCTTTATATGAGGATAAGGTCGGAATCATCGTAAACGGCGTAGTGTCTCGCGTGGAACCAAAGATTGTGCGAGTGGAAATCGGCAAGGCGACGGGTATTATGCCTCGCTCAGAGCAGATTGAAGGTGAATACTATAAGGTTGGTAGCCGTATTAAGGTGTTAATTAAGGAAATTGAGCGCAGTGAGCGCGGAGCACAGTTGATTTTGAGTCGTGGCTCGGCGGAGTTTGTGCGTCAATTATTTGTGCAGGAAGTGCCAGAAATTGAGAACGGCACTGTAGAAATTCGCTCAATTGCCCGTGAGGCAGGTCGCCGTACTAAGATTGCGGTGATGTCGACCGTGCCTGGTGTGGATCCAGTTGGGACTTTTGTAGGCAGTCGTGGTGTGCGAGTGCAGGCAGTGATGAATGAAATTGGCGAACGCGAAAAAATCGATATTGTGAACTGGAGTGACAATGCTTCGGAATATATTCGTGAAGCTTTGGCGCCAGCTGAAATTATCAAAGTTGAGATTGAAGACAAACGCGCTAAGGTGTTTGTGAGCGAGGAGCAGCAGTCAATTGCGATTGGCCGCCAAGGTCAAAACGTGCGCTTAGCTTCTAAATTAACCGGTTTTGAGCTGGATGTGGAGTTGGCAAAGGCACCAGAGAAAAAGAAACGCAAAAATATCGAAGATTCCCTGCTGAGCGCGATTGAAGAAAGTGAATAAGATATTCTGCAGCTAAACACCGTCCACAAATACCTTGAAGAAATTCTGAATATTTTCTTGAATTCGTTTTATAGTGCTGTTTCTTTCTAAAATAGATGGTTGCACCTTCAGTGCTGCCTCAATTTCATGATCGCGCGGCATGCGGCCACTGGATAAATATCTGCCCACAATCTGTTCAATATCTTTTTGCTTGATTTTGCTTGACTGACTTATTCTTTTTATTTCCATTGTCTGCTCTTCATTCCAGAAAATTTCAAATTCCCGCTCTACGTCGCTCGAATGCTCGATCTTCGGCAGATTATTCTTCAAAAACTTTTCAATCAATTCTCGTTTGCTACGTAATTCCAGTTCGCTGCCGATATAATTATCAATCGAACGTTTAATTTCTGCTTGTTTTTTATCGCTCGCCCCCACCATTTGCGAAATTAATCGCAAAATAAAGCCAACATTTACTTCGTCGCGTTTTATCAGCTCAATTACAAAATCAAGATCGGATAAAATAGACACGCGTTCCACATCACGTGCCACAAATTCGTATAAATCTAAATACTTACTCTTAAACT
>CAUPNJ010000062.1:0-2810 GCA_963512515.1 uncultured Candidatus Saccharibacteria bacterium
AACGGGGCCAGCCGGTTATAGGGGTTGCTATGCTCTTAAAGAGTCCTTCTAGCGGAGGTAATACTAATACTCACAACCGATAAAAGACAAATTGTGAGCTGAAGGGTTTCAAGAACACGCAACTTCTGCTACATTAGTAGCGGAAATTATGATTTTTTAGGTGCAGTTTAGGGACTAAAATCCCTAACTAGCAACCATTATAGCACTAAAAATAAAGGAAGTCAATACTTTTAACTACTTTTTTATGAAAATCAATAAAAAAGGTATAGAGGAGAGTGAATTTTTAAAGATATTAGAAACTATTGCGCTTAAGCCTAAAATGTTGTATTGCTGGGGAGAGCTACCAACTAAAAGGCCAAAATGCGTGGCAATTGTGGGGGCAAGAAAAAACACTAAATATGGAGAAGAGGTGGCTTACCGAGCAGCTTTCGAACTGGCACAGGCGGGAGTTTTGGTAATTTCGGGTTTGGCGCTAGGGATTGATTCGATCGCGCATCGAGGGGCTTTGGCGGCGGGAGGTAAGACGATAGCGGTGTTGGGGACGGCAATTGAGCGAATTTCGCCCCGTAGACATGTTGGTTTGGCGGAAGAAATTGTAGCAAAAGGGGGAGCGATTTTGAGCGAATACGCTGAGAGTGATAAATTTTTCCCAGCTAATTTTCTGTATCGGAATCGTTTGATTTCTGGCTTGGCTGATGCGGTATTAATTGTGGAGGCGGGAGAAAGGTCTGGCACTTTGAATACGGCAGCGCACGCTTTGGAACAGGGGCGAGATTTGTGGGTGGTGCCGGGAGATATTAATCGGCCGAATTCAGTGGGTTGCAATCGCTTAATTTTACAAGGGGCAATGCCCTATACTGGTGCGAAAGATATTCTGGAGGTATTATTGCCGGCGCGAAAAAATTCAAAACGAAGCTTGGATTTAGCTGGTTGCAATAAAACAGAAAAAGAGATTTTGACCGCAATTTCTCAAGGGTTGAGAGATGGGGCGGAAATTATTAAAGCCCTAAAAATGACGGCGAGTGAGTTTAATTGTAATATTACGATGCTAGAAATTAGAGGGCGAGTGCGAGGTTTGGGGGCAAATCAGTGGATGCTTGCCTAAAATTAGGCGATAAATTGGTCGAGGCGTTTTGCGATATCTCGCAAAATATGCGGTAATTGTTCGCGTTCAGATTCTGTGAAGCGACCAAGTACAAAATCGGTATCACCAAGACGCTTACGCAGTTGATCGTTGGCGGTGCCGAGACGAAGGCGAGGAAATTCGGTAGTTTGAAGCTCAGTGATGGCGGATTTAAGGCCATTGTTGCCGCCGGCGCTTCCCTTTTCGCGAAAACGAGTGGTGCCAAATTGTAAAGTAAAGTCATCGCAGAGGACAAAAATTTGGTTGGGGTTTATTTTGTAATAACGCGAAAATTCGCGGATGGGCTTGCCGGAATCATTGTAAAAAGACTGGGGTTTAATTAAAATAGTCTCTCCGTCTTTAAGCCAAAGGGCGTTGAATTTGGGAGATTTTTCCCAAGAAAGATTTTTGATTTTGGCGTAAAAATCAAGCGCTAAAAAACCGAAATTGTGACGAGTAAAATGATATTGGTTGCCTGGATTGCCCAGGCCGACAATAAGTTTCATAGGAATATTATAGCAGAAAAAGGCTCCTATGAAGGAGCCAAGGGTTAGAGTTAAACTCTTAAGTGGCGGTTTATTTGTTGTTTTGACGTTCAACAACTTGTCGAACTACTAAGTGACGAACTATTTCATCACTTTTTAGCTCGATTTGCGCAGTTGTCGGTAGTCCAGTCAACATCTTTTTTGCGTGAACAAGACCGTTATTGTCTTGATCTTGAAATTCGTCATAGATGACAAATTCATGCGCAAAATCACGTCCTCTGGCATAGGCAATTGGTATATTATTAAACCAATCAGACCAAGTGAGTTCGACTAAGTTATCTAAGCGATTTTTAATGGATTTTTGACACTGTTGGTTAGAGTTGCGTTCCGGTTTAGCTTTATTGTTTGCACCAAATTTAGCAAAATTATCCATTTGTTTACGGATATCTTTGTCGTTTTCGATAAAATAGTTCCTCAAGGCGTTTTTAATAGGCTGAACGTTTGGATCCAGTTTTTCATTTAGATCGCCTGGCAAATATCCTACACCATCATTTTCAACATGAGCAGGTACAACTGTGACGTCAATATATCCTCCAAGAAGACAGGATTCGTAACCTAGAATTGAGGCTAAGAAGGTTTTGCCGGTGCCGGCTGGTCCATAAGCGATAACAGCGTCTATTTCTGGATGTAACAGAGCTTCCATATACATGGCTTGACCGTTACTTTTAGGTCTTAGGCTTGAGGATTTTAAATATTCAAGTGCTAAAATATGTTTTGACTTAAAATCATATCGACCAATATGTCTATATTCTATTTGATCAAATTCAAGTTCTGAATCGTTTTCTTTTTGATCCGGCTCCATAATGACGAATTCATTCGCTTCAAAATCGGGTTCATCCGGCATGAATTTCTTCCATTCATCGATAGAAACGGCTCTTTTTTGAATAAAATTATAATATAGATCTTTCGGCACTTTTAAATTACGGTAACCAGTATAGGTTCTTTGCTCGTATTTAAATCCTCTGGCATCAACCCCCTGTTCACGCGCCAAGATAGCAAGCTCTCTTTTATTAGTAAGAAGCTCGACACCCAGGGCTTTTAAAATACAGTTATGAGACGACGCTGTGGTAGTTACAAATACATTATTTATACCATGTGATGGCGATATGGTCTTGTAGACATAAATAGCTGCAAGGATGATT
>CAUPNJ010000063.1:0-2795 GCA_963512515.1 uncultured Candidatus Saccharibacteria bacterium
GATGAGCTGATCGCCGCAACCAATGCTGTACAATACTTTGATTTGCCAGCTAAGCAAACTGGTGACGGTGAAGAGAAACTTTCGATGGTAAAATTCGATGAGCTGAAAAAAGACCTTGAAAGTAAGCAATTTCGTTGCAAATAAGAGTCGGAGTTGTGATTTGCCAGTATCTGTTCTAAAATAAGATAATGGCGAAAGTTTATGCAACAACAGCAATTCCTTATATGAATGCGGCTCCTCACGTGGGGCATGCGCTTGATTATTTGTTGGCAGATGCGTTTAAGCGTTACCAAGATATGCAGGGCAATGAAGTTGTATTGCAGGCTGGATCTGATGAACATGGCAATAAAATCTTTAAGAAAGCGGCTGAGCAAGGGCTAAATCCGCAAAATTACGTAGATCAAAGTGTAGCAAAATTTCAAGATTTTATTCAGATGTTGGGAGTGGAGTACACGAGTTTTATGCGTACTACCAGTCCAGAACATAAGAAGTTAGTGCAGCAAATTTGGTTGAAGCTTCAAGATTATATCTATGCCGGAGAATATGAGGGGTGGTACTGCGAAGGTTGCGAAAGTTTTGTGACTCAAAAAGAGTATGAAGAAAACGGTGGGGAATGTCCGGATCATAAAAAACCTTATCAAAAATTGCTAGAAAAAAATTATTATCTGAGAATTTCAGATTTTAAGAATAGAATAAGACAGGCTATTGAGACTGGCGAAATGAAGATTTTGCCAGAATTTAGAGCCAAAGAAATATTGCAACTTTTAGAAGATAGTCCTGATGTTTCAATTTCGCGACCGGTAGAACATCTATCTTGGGGAATTGAAGTGCCGAATGACCCGAGTCAGGTGATTTACGTCTGGATCGATGCGCTAGCAAATTATTTGACGGTTCTGGGTTATCCAGAAAAGTCAATTCGAGAGCTTTGGCCAGCTAGTTTGCAGGTTGTAGGTAAGGATATTCTGCGATTTCATGCAATTATTTGGCCGGCAATGTTGCTGGGTTTGGGATTAGAGCTACCCAAAGTAATTGTTTCTCATGGTTTTATTCAGGCAGATGGTCAGAAAATGAGCAAAACTATCGGAAATATCGTTGATCCGATTGACGTATTAAATCGGCATGGCGTGGATGCTTTTCGATACTTTTTCTTCAGGCATATTGATACTTTTGCAGATGCGAATTTTACTTGGGAAAAATTTGAGAACGCCTACTCGAATGAACTAGCTAATGATTTGGGGAATTTGGTGCAAAGATTAGCAGTTTTATGCAAGAAAAATAGCATAAAAGGATGCGAAATAAGAGGGAGTTTTGATAGTCAGTACCAAAAATTGATGGATAATTTTGAGTTTACAAAAGCGATGGATTATTGTTGGGGTAAATTACAGGGAATAAATCGAGAGATTGACGAGAAAAAGCCTTGGGCGTTAGCTAAGTCTGACCCTGAGGCCGCAAAGTTGGTTTTGACGGAGCTGGTACAAAACTTACTGCAAGTTAATTATTTGTTGAAGCCATTTTTACCAATAACGAATAGAATTGAAAAGATCTTCACTGCAGAAGAAATAGATCCACCCGCTACACCACTGTTTCCGAAAGATAAGTAAACAAAAATCGCGGTGGAATCGGGGGGGCGATTCTACCGCGATTTTGGTTGCGGGGGTTGGATTTGAACCAACGACCTTTTGGTTATGAGCCAAACGAGCTACCAGGCTGCTCTACCCCGCGATGTTTTTACATAATATCACAGTCAAAGGGTAGAGTCAAGTGATAGTTTAATTTTTGTTTTTGCAGTTGGTCCACTTGCCGTCGTCGGCTTTACGGCAATCAGTAGTAGCATAGAAATCTTTAGAGAGAACATCGTGTTCGTCACTTTCACCTAGATCGACGGCGTGGGCTGGGTAGGGGAAACGGGAATCCAACAATTCAACCCTAGCTTCGACACGGCGGTAGAGGTCGTTGGCTCTACCAGTTGAATCTACTCGAGCCTGTACGCCAGAGAATAAGATTGGTTCGTCGCTATGGTCAAGCATCTCTACGGAAAAATCTGTAGAAGGTCCGCTATAGGGCAGGCCAAAAATTAGAAAACTGGCACCTTGATTGCGCTCCGTGCTACCTCGAAAAGTTTTTGGCATTATGATTTTTGCTTCGCAATAGAAGCCGCCTTTGGATTTGTCGCAGCCAGTCAACTGTACCGGATTGGATTTAGAGGACTTGTTGCTAGAGGAAGATAAAGTTTTGGATGGGACTATTTTGGTAGTGGAACCTTTTTTGGGTTTAATGTAGACGGTGCCAAGATTAGTATTGTCATCACCAGAAGCGGCGCTTAATTCAGAAAGAGAAAATTGCTGGTCGGTTTGGATGATTTGAGCAGAAACAATTGGCGGATAAGGAACTTCGTGTTTTTTGTGGCAATCGCCTTTTAGTTTTGGCAGAGACTGATCATCTTTACAAAAATTTAAAGAAGCGCCAGAAGAATGTTTATTGATCTTGGTTAAATCGGTTTCAGAAAACCAACGTAGGCGCAGAGAGCTGAGTTGGTTGATTTGGGGAGAACGAAGCGGAACAACGCGCAGGGGATTTTCGGCGCTAACGGTAGAACGATAGTTGTCTAACTCTTCTTGAATAGAGACACAAGTGTAAGCTTGAAGCATGGAAGCTGACTTATCTTTACCGTCTTTTTTGGTAGTTTCTTGAATCACGGTGCCAGTTTCTGGTTTGGACACGCGCTTAAGGGCCTTGGCTACGGCATCACAATTTTGGCTTTGAATACTACGGATGATGTCGCGACAGAGAGCAGC
>CAUPNJ010000064.1:0-2776 GCA_963512515.1 uncultured Candidatus Saccharibacteria bacterium
ACCTAGGCTAGGGAAATTACGGTGCACGGGCGGGACAGTTGAGATGGGCCCGGTAAGAGAAGGGATTTTGGCAGTAGAGGTGGGTTTGGTGCTGGTGAGGTCCGTGTTTTCGTCTTGGTCGGACATGACAAGCGTATAGCCGGTTTTGTTATTGGTAGAAACGTTGATTGTAGTGAAATCGGTATGAATAAAGTTTTGGGTGCTGGAATAATTGATATTGATAGTTGGTTTGGTATTGGCAACAGAGAGGCGAGGGGAGATTTTGACTCCAATAGCGCTTTGGTTTTCGGCTAAAGCGACGGGGCAGATTGCAATGGCAACCAGCAGGCTGGCAGATCCGACTATGCCGCCCAAAACAAGAAGATGTTTATGCTTCATGTTTAGAGTATAGCATAGATGAGATAAAAATAGCTACTCAAAAAAACGCCACCATGGGCGCTTTTTTGATTTTTAGTTGATTATTTAGCGGCTTTACGACTGTTTTCGGCGGTTTTTCGCATTGGTACGGCGCTTTTTTCAAAGCTACCACCAGCTTTTTTGATAGCCTCAACTGCGGATTTGCTAGCAAATTGAGTTTTGAGGTTGATTTTAGCCGTAAGTTCACCGCGAGTAATGATCTTAACTTTGACAAAAGGTGAAGATATTAGGTTAGATTCAGCCAACTTAAAGTTATCAATTTCGCCAGAAAGAGCATTAAGATTGTCGGTGTAGACAATTTCAGCCTTGGGATGGATCGACTTAAAGCCTTTAAGCTTAGGAATGGCCTGCATAATGGCGCGTTGACCACCCATAAATCCAGCCGGCATTTTGCGATGGCCAGAGCGGGATTTTTGACCTTTGGTGCCGCGACCAGCGGTTTTGCCCTGTCCAGCCGAAATACCACGACCTTTGCGATTTGGGCGAGTATTTTTATTAACGGTCAATTCATTGTATTTCATTATTTAGTCTCCTTTTGGGCGGCTTTGGCCTTAGATTCGGATTTAGCGGCCGGAGCTTTGGTGCTTTTAGCTTTGGAAACAGTAGTGTTCCATTGATTGCGAGGCACCTGTTCTCTGAGTCCTTCAACCACGGCGTAAGCAATGTTGACTTTGTTGGTGGAGCCGAGCGATTTGGAGATGAGGTTTTTGATACCAGTTAAACCAATTACGGAACGGACCACTCCGCCGGCGATAATACCGGTACCGGGGGCGGCTGGCTTCATTAAAACATGAGCGCCAGTGGCTTTAGTTTCGACTTCGTGGCAAATGGTTTCGCCTTGCATCGAAAATTCAACCATGTTTTGCTTGGCTTTGGCGGTAGCTTTTTGGACGGCGGTAGTAACATCGCCACCTTTGGCTACACCCACACCAACTTTGTTTTTGTGGTTGCCGATAGCTACAAGAGCTTTAAAGCGCATGCGGCGACCACCTTTGACAGTGCGAGAAACACGGTCAATATTGATGGTCACTTCGTCAAACTCTTTAGGAGTGTTGTCGCGACCACGGTTATTGCGGCGACGGTCGTTGCGGCGCATGGGGCGACCACCGATGTCGCGTTGCGCGCGAGTGGCGGCAACGTCGTCAGACATTTTAAGGGTGCCGGCCTTGTTGATAACTTTGGCTTGTGAATTATTATCAGTCATATTAGAACTCCAATCCTTCTTTACGGGCAGCGTCGGCAAGGGCGGACATGCGACCAGCGTATAGTTTTGAGCCACGGTCGAAAACGACTTTTTTGATTTTGGCTTTTTTAGCTTGGGCGCCGATTAGTTTACCGATTTCAGCGGCTTTGGCAGATTTGGTACCAGAAATTTTGCTACCAACTGTAGTGGCGTAAGCTAAAGTGACTTTTTTGTCGTCATCGATCAACTGAGCGGTGATATGTTGGTTGCTGATGTGAACGCTAAGACGTGGGCGCTCGGCAGTGCCGTGAAGTTTGGCACGAGTGCGATTAGCGCGAAAAATTGCTTTCATTACTTCTTCCCTGCCTTTCCGGCTTTGCGGATGATAACTTCATCTGCGTATTTAATGCCTTTACCTTTGTATGGTTCTGGTTTCTTGAGGCTGCGGATTTCGGCAGCAGCTTGACCAACTTTTTGTTTGTCGATGCCAGAAACGGTAATTTCCATTTTGTTGGTTTTGAGTTCTACGCCTTCTGGAGCGTGATATTTAACGGGGTGAGAAAAGCCTAGTGCCATCTCAATGTCTTTACCACCGCCAGAAAGACGGAAACCAACACCGTTGATTTCAAGTTTTTTCTCAAAACCCTTGGTGACGCCTTCAACAGCGTTGTTGATCAGTGAGCGTTGAAGTCCGTGCCAAGCGCGTGATTTGGGCTCATCGTTAGCGCGGGTAACAACGACTTGATTTTCCTCAATTTTGGTAGTGATTTGAGGTTGGACAGGGACCTGAAGCGTGCCTTTTGGGCCCACAACAGTGATTTCGCTGTCGCCGACCGTGATTGTCACGCCTGCAGGAATGTCCACAGGTAGTTTTCCGATACGACTCATAAGTCTCCTTGGTTAATATTATATCTTATTTTAGCATAAAACGCTTAAAATGGCAAATTACCAAACTTTGACTAGGACTTCGCCACCAAGACGGTTTTTGCGGGCCTCTTCGCCAGACATAATTCCCTTAGAAGTGGAAATTAAAACGATACCACGACCAGATTTGACTTTGGGGATTTTATCAGCATTGACATAGACACGGCGGCCCGGTTTGCTGATTTTGGTGATTTCATTGATGCGAACAACCTCGCTAGGTTGGTTGATAACGACGTGCAAAGTACCACGAGG
>CAUPNJ010000065.1:0-2606 GCA_963512515.1 uncultured Candidatus Saccharibacteria bacterium
AGAGAGCAGTTCGTCGAGGTCGAAATTACCAGTAACATCACGCAGAGCAGTTTGAGCAAAGGAACTAGTGGCGTAAGAATAATCAGTGGTTTCTAATACGGCCTTTTTAGTATCTATAACGCGAAAATAAACGATGGCATCAACATTTACCGTGACGTTGTCTTTAGTAATGACTTCCTGTTTAGGAATATCCATTGGTGTGGTGCGAACATCAACTTTTTTGACCTGTTCAATGAAGGGTATGATAATATTTAGACCCGGCTTGAGAGTACGAGAATAGCGGCCAAGAGTCAGAACTATGCCACGCTCAAATTGATTGATAACACGAATGCCGCTAATAATAATGCAGGCTGCAATGATAAATAATAAAATAAAAGATCCCATAATAACCTCTTATTTTTGTTCCCAACGTTTAATGGCGGCTGCAATAACTGCTTTGGCGGAGGTAATATCTTCAAAACCGGAAACAGTAGTGGAACCTGGTTTTTTCAGATCTTTGTAGTGGTTGAAATGGAACTCAATCTGTTTGATTAGTTGCTTGGGTAGATCTTCGAGAGTTTGGTAGGCATTGCCGTTGTTGCGGTCGTCGGCTGGAACTGCGATGATTTTGTCGTCGACTTCGTCACTATCGACAAATTTCATTACACCAAGAATGCTAGCCTCGGTATAGATACCGGTAGTGAGAGGTTGATCGGTGATAAGTAGAACATCAAGTTCGTCGCCATCTTCATCTAGAGTTTGGGGGATAAAACCATAGTTACAAGGTTTAGCAAAAGCAATTGGCTCAACGCGGTCAAGCATAAAGCAGGCATTTTTGCGGTCCCATTCAATTTTATGGTTGGAGCCAGTGGGAATTTCGACTACAACATTAATAATACCGTTTTGATAATCGCCTGGTGTTAAGATTTTGTTAAAATCTGCCATATTTTTCTCCTTTTAATGGAACAATTGTAGCATAAAATGATTAGTTTAGGGAGAGGATGGGTAGTGGTAGATTTTGTGATCTTTGATTTTGTCGGGGAGGTAATTTTTATTAGCGTGAAAACCCGCCTCCCATTTATAATCTTTGGCGTAGCCTAAATCCTGCATGAGTTTAGTGGGGGCATTACAAATCCAGCTAGGTACAGGTAGATGCATGCTGTCTTTTGCTAGCGCCTTAGCTATTTGCCAAGCATCGTAACTGGAGCGATCTTTTTTGGAGCGAGTGAGGGCGACGGTGGCGTGCGATAGAACAATGCCTGCTTCGGGCAGGCCGATGCGTTCGACAGCGTCAAAGGTACTGGTGGCAAGACTAAGAGCGCCATTGCCAGCTAGTCCGATATCTTCGGAGGCAAAAATGATCATGCGGCGAGCAATGAATTTGGGGTCTTCCCCACCCTCAATCATGCGAGCGAGATAATAAAGAGCGGCATCTACGTCTTGACCGCGCATGGATTTAATAAAAGCAGAAATATTATTATAGTGGTTATCGCCAGATTTATCATAACTGGCAACGCTTTTACCCGCGGCTTGTTTAATGTTCTCTAGGTCGAGGTTTTTGCTGAGTGAAAAGGCTAATTCCAGGGTATTTAGAGCAAAACGAGCATCTCCGTGGGCAAGGTTGGCTAAATATTCTAGGGCTGGTTTTGTGATGGACTGTTTAGGGTATGCTAACTTAATAGCACGTTTGATAATTTTGGTGATAGCTTTAGAATCTAGAGATTTTAAGACAATGACGCGTGAGCGAGAAATGAGCGGAGAGATTACTTCAAAACTGGGGTTTTCGGTGGTAGCACCGATAAGAGTAATTAGACCAGATTCAACGTGAGGTAAAAAAGCATCCTGCTGAGCTTTGTTGAAGCGGTGAATTTCGTCAACAAAAAGTAGGGTGCGAGTTTTTAGGTTCCAATTTTGACGAGCACGAGTAATGACCTGTTCGATGTCTTTTTTGCTGGCGGTGACAGCGAAAAGTTCGGTAAAATCGGCTTTAAAAGCTTGGGCCAAGATACGGGCAAGAGTGGTTTTGCCGGTACCGGGCGGACCCCAAAAAATTAAATTAGCCGGAGTTTGCTGCTTGATGAGTCTGGTTAAAATTTTGTCTGGACCAATTAGATGGTCTTGGCCAATCACATCTTGAAGTTTTTGGGGACGTAGTCGCTCGGCAAGGGGAGTATGAAGGGGTTGCATATAGATATTATAACTTAGCTTAGCAGATATTTATAATTTTATGTTATGATATAAACATATGCGTAAAGGTGGGTCAAAATCGGTTCAACGTAAAAAACAAGAGCTTAGATTGGGTGTGTTGCAAAGGTTTTTTGGACCTAGACCGCGATTTGAATGTACGGAGGAGATTTTTTCGCCGAATCGACGAGTTAAATGTACAATTAATCTAAAATACGGTCAGATTACTTATTCAGTCCAAAAAGATGATAAAACTTTGGTGCGGGAATCTGGTCTGGGGCTAAGATTTAAGGGTGAAGGCGAGATTAAGGATAATTTATTCTTAGTGCACGCACACAAGCGGTCTTTGGACGAATATTGGGAAAATAAAATTAGCGAACAGCGACAGATTCGAGATTGCCATAATGAGCTATCCTTATATTTTGCGGAAATGGCGCAAAATG
>CAUPNJ010000066.1:0-2519 GCA_963512515.1 uncultured Candidatus Saccharibacteria bacterium
AGATTAAACAAGTCGGTGGCGTTTTGGGTGGTTTGGAAAGTGACTTCATCCAAGGAAATATTTTTAGTTTGAGCGAGCCACTCGGCAATATTTTTGATGTAAGCGGGCTGATTGATTTTGCCTCGGTGTGGGGTAGGAGTCAGAAAAGGGGCATCGGTTTCAAGCAAAATTTTTTCTAGCGGTGGCAGAGGAATGGTGGTGTAGGTGGAAAGTCCGTTGATACCGATAAATAGGTCCCGATCTAAGGCTTTTTTAAGGTTCTTTTTGTTGCTGGTAAACGAATGTACGACCCCACGCACGCCAGAAAAATTGTCTAAAATTGGCCAAAAATCATCAAAAGCCTCACGCACGTGAAAAATGAGCGGTAAATGATTTTGCATGGCCAGATCAATCATTTCCTCAAAAAGACGAATTTGATTTTCGCGATTATAATCTTCGTAGTGATAGTCGAGACCAACTTCGCCGATCGCAATGGGTAGCGATGGAGAAAGCTCGTCTGTATCTTGACTGGCACTAGTGGCAAAAGTAGGTACAAAACGCTCAAGATTGACCGAATCGGGATGAATGCCGTAGGACCAAAAAATATTTTGAGTAAAATTGTTGGTGGGGCTTTTAGAGACAGGCTGGAGGCTGTCAAGATCATAGACTGGTTTGGAGTTGGAGATGCCATATCTGCAAGCAAAGTCACGAGCAATTAAAGAATCTTGATGGCTGGTGCCGATTAAAATAATTCGTTTGACGTTATTTGAGTTAGCGTTTTTAAGAAATTTCACCGCGGTTTCAGGCGAGAAAAATTCTGGGTCGTGCAGGTGACAGTGGGTGTCGATAAGATATGGGTTCATGGTTATATTATAGCATCTGCTGGCAGGAAAAAGCACGCGGTTAGCGGTTTTCACGCTTGCGTTTAATGGGGTCGAGTTGACGCTTGCGGAGACGAAGATTTTGAGGAGTGACTTCTAAAAGCTCGTCGTCAAGCAAAAAATCCAAACATTGCTCTAGGCTAAGTTGAGTGTGAGGGGTAAGCTGAATGGCGCCATCGGAAGAGTGGGTGCGCATGTTGGTAAGTTGTTTTTCGCGGCAAATGTTGAGATCGATGTCGTCTTTTTTGTTGGAAAGACCGACGATCATACCCTGATAAACGGCGGTTTGAGGCGGAATAAACAAAGTGCCGCGCGCCTGAGCGGCGTCTAGAGCATAGGCGGTGGAAGTGCCATTTTCGAAAGCAATTAGGGCGCCATTTCTTTCTGGTTTATATTTACTTTCGACTGGTTTGTAGCCGTGAGGAATCGAGGACATTAGGACTGTGCCTTTGGTAGCAGTGAGAAGATTATTGCGAAGACCAATCAGTGCAGCGGTGGTAATTAGGTAAGTGAAACGGGTGCTACCGCTAGAAGTGAGTTCTTGGGAGAGCAACTCGGCTTTGCGGATGCCGAGCTCTTGGGAGACGGCGCCGACAAATTCGGCCGTAACTTCGATGCTAAGATCTTCGACTGGCTCGCATTTTTTGCCATCAATTTCTTTGTAGACAACTTCGGGGCGGCCAGCTTCGAGTTCGTAACCTTCGCGGCGCATGGTTTCAATCAAGACCGAAAGATGAAGTTCGCCACGACCAGAAACTTTGTAGCCTAGACCGTCTGGTTTGATTTTGAGGGCGATGTTGGTTTCGAGTTCTTTTTCAAGACGTTCGGCAATCTGTCGAGAAGTAGTAAAATCACCTTCTCTACCTTTGAGTGGGCTAGTGTTTGGCCCAATGTAAATGCTAAGAGTGGGAGCTTCAAGCTCGATAGTGGGTAGAGCTTTGGGCTGATCGCCAGTGGCGATGGTGTCGCCGATGTTGGCGTTGGTGATGCCGGTGAGAGCGACAATATCGCCAGCTTCGGCTAGATCTGCTTCTTCCTTGCCAAGTCCACGATAGGTGAAGAGGCGGTCGATTTTGGCACTAGAGACGATGAGTTTGGGTTCTTCACCGGTGGTAGAAAAGTCGGTGTGGAGTAATTTAACGGATTCGCCTTTTTTAAATTTACCGCGGAAAATTTTGCCGATGGCATATTTGCCAAGATAGTTGTCGGCGGCAAGCGCGGCCACTAGCAGCTGTGCACCTTTTGAGGCGTTTTGGTCAATTTTTGGTGCGGGAACTTGATTGATAATGGCATCGAAAATGACATGGAGATCTTGATCTAGTTCTGGGGTTTTACCGGCTTTACCATCTCTTGCGATAGCGTAGTAAATGGGGTAATTTAGCTGCGACTCGTCGGTGGCTAACTCTAGGAAAAGATCGGCAATTTCGGATTCTACCGCTTCAATGCGGGCGGCGGGCTTGTCGATTTTATTGATGATGACGACCGGTTTTAGTTTGAGATCAAGAGCTTTTTGGAGGACAAATTTGGTCTGAGGCATGGGGCCTTCTTGCGCATCAACTACCAACAAGACGCCGTCGGCCATATTGAGAGTGCGCTCGACTTCGCCAGAAAAATCGGCGTGACCTGGGGTGTCGATGATGTTGATTTTATAGCCGTCGT